>SKHV01000361.1 GCA_007116765.1 Prolixibacteraceae bacterium
ACTTCTGAATAAAAAAACGAGACTGTTTGTCGAGAAGCATTTATGCTCAACAACAAACAAGCTCGTTTCCTATTCTATCTTATAATTTTAAATCAGTTTGTGCTCGTCTGATTCTAAGTTCTTCTTCAATTTCAACTTCGGTTTTCTTGTTAATTTCGTAAAAGAATAAACAAGCAACCGCAATCATAAATGTGATTGTGGGGAACAGACTAACTGAAAGTTTAATACCCTGAATTGCCTGTGCCGACTGTGTTTCGAGTAAAATATTGTAATCGAAAATATTAAGTACACCTGCAACCATAGCACCACCAACAGCTAAACCTACTTTGAGACCAAAAGCCATAGCCGAGAAAATAATGGCAGTTGCTCTACGGTTGTTTTTCCACTCAGAATAATCGGCCACATCGGCAATCATTGCCCATAAGAGTGGCATTGTAATTCCATAGAAAAAGCCGTGGAATATTTGGCTTATGAAAACTAGTCCAATAGCTTCGGGCGAGAAAAACAGGAATAAAAAGATAAAGACTGTAGAAATAAACAGGCTTACTCCAAACACATCGCGTTTTCCAAATTTATCGGCTAACTTTTTCGAGAACGAAATCCCGATTGTCATCATAATAATACCTACTGCATTAAATAAGCTGAAGCCTGAAGCTGCAGGGTCTTCGGGCCACACAAAGCCAGCCAGTCCCATAGATTTAATGGCTACGTTCAAGCCGTCTACAAAACTGTTAAAACCTACATTTGAAAGAAAGGCAGCTAAGTGTATCTCACTCAAATAGTTTTCGAAATAATACACGTTCATACCTCCTCTTAAAGCTAGTGTAATGAATACAAACACCGTCACAATTACCATGGCAATCCAAGGTTTGTTCTTCACGAGGTCGCCTACATCTTCTTTCACGCTCGATTTTTGCTCAGGCTTTGGAACCACTCGTTCCCGGGTAGTTAAAAAGGTAATAATGAAAAATATAATCCCCATTACTGCAAAAATAGTCATTGTGCTTTCAAACCCTTTTACTCTGTCGCCATCGCCCAGAATAATAACCAAAGGTAATAGCAAAGCCTGTACTATAAATTGTGCAATAGTTACAGCCACGAAACGATACGAAGATAAACTATTACGCTGTGCCATATCGCCGGTAATTACACCGCTCAATGCAGAATAAGGCAGGTTGTTTGCAGCATAAATAGCAACCAGTAAAATATAGGTGGTTAATGCATAAATCACCTTCCCCGAAACGGAAAAGTCGGGAGTGCTGAATGCCAATATTGCTAGTAATCCAAAAGGAATCGCGGTCCATAAAATCCATGGACGGAATTTACCCCAACGGGTGTTGGTACGGTCGGCAATTATACCCATTATTGGCGTAAAGAATGCTCCAAACATACCTCCTGCAAAAATAATAGCCGATGCAGCTCCTGGTGGAATTTGATATACATCGGTGTAGAAAAATGCAAGAAAGGTCATTAAGGTCTGAAAAATAAGATTAGCAGAAAGGTCACCCAAACTGTATCCAATTTTTTCAATAACAGAGATTTTTTGCGAGCTATTGTTCATGATTTCTAATTTGAAAAAGTGATTTCTTATTATTAAATTTTTCGGTTTAAATATTTTTAACCCTCAAATATAATCATTATTGAGTATCAAAAGAATAATTCAAAAAGCTCAATGCATTTCAACCTACTCAATAAAACACTGTATATCAAACAACTAAAAGATAAATCCTTAAATCACACTAAAATTTTCCCCTCAAAAATCCTAAAATGTCAACTATTATTTCCAGTATAAAAATGATTAAGTGTTTTATACCACGACTTCTTTTTAAATACAGAAGGTTGAACTGTATAGTTATAGCACACTATTCACCCAATAAGCCAAATTTATGAACAGTTGTTTGCCTGTAAACCTCGCCGGGACTTAAAGCTACCGAGGGAAATGCAGGTTGATTTGGGGAATCGGGGAATGCCTGAGCTTCCAAACAAAATGCCGATCTTTTTAGATACGCCTTGCCGGTCTTCCCTATTTGTGACCCATCCATGTAATTTCCGGTGTAGAGTTGAATACCAGGCTGATCGGTATATACCTCCATGCATATTTTAGTAACAGGTGAACATACTGTGGCTGCCCATTCAACCTTTCCACGCTCACCATTGAGCACATAATTGTGATCGTATCCATTGCCATACTTCAGCGCCTCGAAATTTTCATCAATTCGCGAACCTATCAACAATGGCTTTCTGAAATTCATTGGTGTTTCTTCAACTGGTTCTATTGCTCCTGTTGGTATAGCTGTTTCATCGGTAGGCAAAAATCCATCGGCATTAATTTGTAAAAAATGATCCAAAATAGTTTCTGACCCTTCGCCCGATAAGTTAAAATAACTATGGTTAGTGAGGTTACACAACGTTTTCTTATCGGTTTCGGCGTAATAATCAATTACAAACTCATCGTCGTTGGTGAGCTTATAAATCATTTTCACCTTCAAATTACCGGGAAAACCTTCTTCCATATCCTTCGATAAATAACTCAGCTCCAGAGTTTGCTCATCAATTTGGACGGCATCCCATACTACTGCATGAAAACCACCGGGGCCACCGTGCAGACTATTGGGTGCATTATTTTGAGCAAGAGTATATTCGACTCCATTGAGTGTGAATTTACCCTGAGCGATCCTGTTTCCGTATCGGCCAATTGCAGCACCAAAATATATTTCACCCGAGTTAAGGTAATCTTCAATATTATTATAGCCTGTTACTACATCAACTAGTTCGCCATCGATTTGAGGCACAAGTAGTGATACTACTTTGGCTCCATAGTTTGTCACCGACAATTCGAGACCATTTGAGTTTGTTAGGGTCCATAGAGATATGGGTTTGCCGTTAAGCTCTTTTTCGAAATCTGTTTTTTTTAAACCTGCCTGGTTTACTGAATTTTGATTAGTCATAACTTCTTTAAATATTTAGAAAATGTTTTAAGTTTTATCTTTTTCTGTAGGATATTGAATCCTTAAATGATAAATGTTTTTAAGTTTTTCAATGAAAACTGCCTTTATTTCTCTTATATCTCTGAATGTAATGGGAGCATTGTCGAGCTCATGCCCTTGTACTTTTGAATCGATTATTTGATTTACTATATTAGTCAAAGTAGTTTCATTTTTTACAGGTAAGCTACGTGCAGCAGCTTCAACACCATCGGCGAGCATTACTACTGCTGTTTCGCGCGAATCAGGATTAGGACCGGGATACATAAAATCTTCTTCCCTCACGTCGGAATCAGGGTTTTCTTCCTTGTACTTCAAATAGAAAAATTTTACCACTCCTTTACCGTGGTGCATACGAATAAAATCAATTAAAGGTTCGGGCAGCTTATATTTTTTTGCCATTTTAACCCCATCGGTTACATGGCTCACAATTTTCTCAACACTTTTCAAATTAGAAAGTTTCTCATGCGGGTTTTGCCCCTCCGATAAATTTTCAATGAAATATTGAGAACTTTTAATCTTTCCTATATCATGATAAAGCGCTCCCGCTCTTACGAGCATGGAGTTGCCACCAATTTTCAGTATAGCCTCTTCGGCAAGATTAGCAATCTGCATTGAATGTTGAAAAGTTCCGGGAGCTGTTTCGGCTAATTTTCGTAATAAGGGATTATTGGTATCAGAAAGCTCAAGAAGAGTTACATCAGATATGAATCCAAATATGCGTTCAATAATATAAATAAGAGGGTAAGCAATTAATAACAAAATTGCATTGCCTACAAACCAAACCATGCGTATCCATTTAATTTCGTAAAACGAAGCTTCTTTAATAAGTTCGAAACCTATAAACATTAATGCATAGGCCATAAGCACAAATAGTGCGGTAATAACCAAATGCCCGCGACGGTGCAATTTATTAAGGCTTACCACAGCAACTACACCGGCAATTATTTGCAGAAACACATATTCGAAACTGTTTGGTACCATGAAACTAATAATAAGCACCACTATTATATGAATAAACAATGCCATGCGAGCTCCAAAGAAGGTTCTAATTATTATGGGCAAAATACAAATAGGTAAAAGATACATATTCAACTGGCCATTGTCGTAAAGCAACCTTGCGATTACAAACATTACCAGAATTAGAGAAATAATCATTGAGAAATTACGCTTTTTCCAGAAAATGACCTTATTGAAACTCTGTAAATACAAAACCAGTCCGATAAATAAACTGATAATGAGAATCATCTGGCCAATTAAAATAGGCGACGACCAGCCTGTATACAATCGGTTGCGTTCATAAGCCTGTCGCAACGACTCAATAATTATATAGTTATTGTGATTTACAATATCTCCCTCAGATATGATGCGTACACCCGATTGAACAACGCCACGCGTGGTGGATAATCCCGAAAGCAATTCCCGTGTTCGTTGTTCGTTGAGATGTGAATCGTAGAAAAAATTTGCGGCCAAATATCTTTCAGGATTTATGTTTCTCAATATCTGATAAACCAAAACAGAATCGGCCCATTGTGTTTCTATAATTTCATTAACCTTAACATAGGCTGAACGTAGCGATTCTAGATCTGAAACAGGCAATCGCTGTGCAATATTGTTTTTCACTACTTGAATATGTGTCTTTCCATCGAGCATATCGTACGATTCTATGCTGTTATCAAGTAAGCCTTTATTGTAGAATGGAGCAAAAATATTAATAATCTGACGTGTGTATTTCTCTCGTGAAATGGAATCAATTTCTGCATTGTGTTCATCAATCAAATTACCTGCTCTTTGCTCCAGGTTATTCATTTGCAGAATCATCATTGTTGTATCAACAGTAAAGTATGGAATGAAATTATTAAGCACAGAATCACGTTCGGCCTGCATTACTTCTGCTGGTTTTAGAATTGGAAAATCGAAAGGAGCAATAAGTGTGGCGTGTCTCCAGGGCATTCCTTTTTGAAATTCGTATTTGAAAATACCCTGTTTAGGATACAAAAGGTAAATTGCAACCAGTGCAACTAAGAAAAACATTACATAATACATTTTTTGCCATATGCTTGATGATTTATCATTATCCTTCGACATAATATGCTTTTTTATTGTATAAACAATCAATTATCAAAAATAGAAAATTATTTACCAATATGCTTCGTGCCACACGGATTATTGTATATTTGAATTTTTAATAATCGAAAAGCTATTGCACATCTTATGTACGGTATTTCAAATTTAAGCTCCATACCTGTTCGCACCGAACCTACAGAAAAAAGTGAAATGTGCACCCAAATATTGTTTGGTGAGCATTTCGAAATTATTGAAGATAATCCAAAGTGGTGTAGAATAAAATTATTTCACGATAAATATGAAGGGTGGATAGACTCAAAGATGGTTACTCCACTTAAAAATGCTGAATATAAAAAGTTGTCGAATGCCACACAAACAGTTTCTTCCGAGATTTTCAATATAGTACAACAGATTGATCATTACAATAACTTTTTGATTGTTTCTGGAAGTACACTCCCGTTTTACAAGAAAAAAGATTCTTCGTTCAGGATTGGAAAAACAAAATACCGATTGGCAGGAAATGCACTACAATTATCAAAAAATATCGATAAGCGTACTGTAATCATAAACAGCACACTCAAATATTTTAATTCGCCCTATTTGTGGGGTGGTCGTACTCCCTTAGGTATCGATTGCTCTGGCTTGACACAAATTGTATATAAAATAGCCGGTATAAACATTCCCCGCGACGCTTCGCAACAAGTTACAGTGGGAGAGAATTTTTCATTTGTTGAAGAAGCCTTGCCTGGCGATTTGGCTTTTTTCGATAACGATGAAGGAGAAATTATCCACGTAGGAATAATTTGGGAAAAAAACAAAATCATTCACTCATCGGGTAAAGTACGCATCGACAATTTAGATCACGCCGGAATTTTTAATATTGAGACTAAACGATATACTCACCAGCTCAGGGTAATGAAACGAATTGTTAGCGAAAACGATTAATCGAATCTGCGCTTCACAAACCAGAAGTCGTGAAATGAGAATGCAACAGTCATTTTAGTGTATCGTTCACGTATAAGTCCCATACTGTTGGTGCCCCTTTCTCCTGCTTCGAGTGTTACATTTATTGTTGAGCGTGAACGTTGCAAAGGAAATCCCATGCCCAAAGTAAATCGGTAATCGTCAATTGCTTTTCCCTTAGCCAAAAAGTAACCCGAGTCATATTGAAAACCTGCACGATACGAGCAACGTCCAAAATAATCGAAAGTAGCACGAGGTAAGCGTTCAATACCAAAGGAATATATTTGCTGGTCGATATAACTACGTCTGGTATTAGCTCCCCACTCCGATTGTTGAAAATCGGCGGTGAGCAGGTATTTACCCTGCCATGTAAGCGATACTCCTGCTCCATAACTCAAAGGAAGTGTTACAGGCGATGCTCTCTTTTCTTCGTTATACACAGGAACCACTACCGAACCACCGTATGATTGCTGTATGGTTTCCGATGTGCGTCCTGTCAGACTTTGCTGCGGAGAAAAGACCCCTCCAATTGTAATGGAAGTACCTTGGTCGCCTAGCTGAGCCCTAAACTGAAATGCTGCATTGTAGGTAACTCCCCGGTAACGTGTATTACTGAAAAAATTGGTGCTATTATTAGGCTGCACATAAGCGGTGGTGCGTCGTTGTTCGTTCAACGGACCATAAAGATAGGCCACGTCTGCTCCCAGCGAGAAATTCTTATTGATTTTAAACCCTAACGCATAAAAAAGCTTATTCAATCCTCCACCTCCTATCCAGTCCGTATTTACAAGTGTTTCTTCCCCTTCAACCGCCTTTACAGTTCTGAAATTATAGCCTATGTCGCTATATGGCATAATACCGTAACTGCCCATAAACCGAGAAGTATATCGGTGAGCCAGCGTAATATGTGTTATGTTTCCATCCCAGAAATAAATATTACTTCCTGTGTTGTTGTTCTGTGTTAGTTTTCCAAACACTCCGGTTTCGAACAATGTGCTTAAACTATCGATAGCAGTGAGCGAAGCGGGGTTTTTAAGGTTGATGTAGTTTGGGCTACGCAAGGCATAACCGGTACCTCCCATTCCCAGGTTTCGGCCATATGCCACATTCGACAAGTCGCCAATTCCAAATACCGAATAAGGCGATGATGTATTGTTTTGTGCCATAGCCATTACCGGCAAGGCAAAAACTATTATAAAAAATAATAGGTATGTTTTTATGTTTAAATGCATCGGATTAATCTTTGTGCTTTAATAATTAGTCATGTAAACTTTCAGTTTCATTCTGTGATCCCTGTTTTGAGGGTTTCCTACTATTAATTGGTCAATATTAGGATATTGAGAATCGAAGGGAATGTACATTACCAGTGAATACAGTTGGTCGCCTATTTCTTCATACTCCGATTTTATGTAATTTGTAATATCGTAAGTATAATTGGTTTCTTCTCTAAAAATACGGTTGTAATTAAGTGCCCCATAAGCAATATTTTCAGTGCCCGTAATGTACAAATGATCGTAAAATCTATTTTTCTGATCAACCAGAATCATTTGTAAATTATTGGGTAAATCCAACGCTGAACTGTAAGTATCGTAAATTGGTTCAAAATACAATTCGGCTTTTACAATTGAACCTATGCCAAAATTGTACAAACTTGTTAAGCCGGGTATTTCAATTAAAGTACGTAGCATAGCACCCCCTTGCATGAAACTAACATTATTGGTAAGGGTTGAAGGCAAACGAAATTCACCGGACTCAATTCCCTCGATAATAGTGCCTTCATAATTATTACTGATGTGATTAAAAGCATAATGGTTCGATAGGCTTGCATCGGGTACACCTTCGTACAGCTCAAACACTTCAAGAGGAAAATCGAAATAAGGTTGATAGGCCACTGTATGATCGTGATAATAAACCCTCATACGAGGCGAACTTGCCGAATCGGCCAAAGCTTTTATTCCCAGCACAAAAGCGGCATCGTCATTCATTGGTCTAATGGCAACCCCCCTAAAATATTCTTGAAAAGCGGCTTTATCGTTTACCGAATCAGATTGTTGCACTGCCATGTTATAGAGCTTCTCTCCAAGCACATCGGATAATCTGAAAACAACAGAATCAACCTTTCGGCTAAAATCCACCTGAAAAGTTCCAAGCGGTTCGTCTTCCGACTCAAAGGTTTGGTTACTATAAATCGAATTTGCATCGGCATCCAATTTTATCGGCTCGGTAAGCCTGAAAACGCCAAACTCGGCCACGCCAGTAGTGTCACCAATTTTGTAACCATCAAAATGCAGTATCATATTGAGCGAATCGTAAACACTGCTTTCGTAAAAGGCAATTACATTGGTAGGATCAAATCGGAAATAGGTTTCGCAATAAGTCTCAATACCGTAATTGTTCACATGTTTGCCGGTCAAAAAACGCTTTGTTCTTGATGTGATAATTGAATCAACAGCTACATTGTATGTCTTTATAGTAAGCGTATCAATCATAAGCACACTTGCCCCATCGAAAATAAAATCATTGCCGGCGTTGTACTGAATATCGTCGGCCTCGAACTCGCAAGCTGAAAATAAAAAGGTCAATAACAGGAACGAAATAATTTGTATTCTCATATTTTGTAAATCTTCATTGTATTTTTCAAATACATCATTCTGCAATGATGCCGGAATAGTATAAAATGACAAAAATAGCATTAATAAATACAGAAAAAGCTTCTATATTCAATTTAAGTGGACAAATGTAAAAATTATTTATCACGTTCCCCTGCTTTTTAAGAGTTGAATAATTCATTTAACATGCCTTAACGTAATATCATAAAAAACCATAATGATTTACACATTGTCGTGAAAAGTTATATATTTGTCAACCTTAAAATGATAGTTATTAATCATGTTTTAAGACATTTTAATTAATAGAATAAATTCAAAAATCAAATTTATAATGAAATTCAAAACCTTACTTATTATTGCTGTTATAATAGCACCTTTTTTCACATCATGCGACAGTGATGAAGACACACCTATTGGTAACTGGGTTACTAAATCGGTATTTGAAGGATATGCTCGTGCCGAAGGCTCCAGTTTTGAAATCAATGATTATGGTTACTGGGGAATGGGTCGCGATGACAACGAATACTTAACTGACTTTTGGCAATACGATCCGGTTTTAAACACTTGGACACAAGTTGCCGATTTTCCGGGTACTCCACGCGCGTTTAACGTTAGCGCAAGCACTAACAGTAAAGGCTATGTAGGCTTAGGCTACGACGGCAACACCGATCTTGCCGACTTTTGGGAATACAATGCAGCCAATAACGAATGGACACAAGTTGCCGATTTTCAAGGTGGAGAGCGCAGATTTGCTACAGCCTTTGGTATCGACAATAGCATTTATGTGGGTACAGGAACTTACGACAGAAACCGTATTTACAATAACGACTTCTATAAATTCGACGGTACTTCATGGACTAAGATAACTTCGAACCCCGGAACCAAAAGGCGCGAAGCTCAAAGTACTAGCCTAAACGGTAAAGGTTACCTCATTTCGGGACAAAGTAACAATGCCATGCTACAGGACTTTTGGAGTTACGACCCTGCAAGCGATTCATGGACAAGGCTTAACAACCTGAATAATGAAGACACCGGAAATACAAACCTTGCCCGCCGTAATGGTGTGGCTTATGCTGCCGACGGGAAAATATATCTGGTATCAGGTAATACAGGTAACGCAACAACAGTTTCAGCTTATGAGTGGAATCCTGCAAGCGACAGCTGGATTGAAAGAACATCAATTGAATCGGGAATTACCCGAGAAGGAGCCGGTTCATTTGTACTGAACGATTATGGTTATATTGTAGGTGGAAGAAGCGGTGCAAGCTATCGCGACGACTGCTACATGTTCCAACCCATGGCCGATAAAGTTGAAAATGATTAAAAAAAATACAAGATTGTTTGCAATTGCAGCATTCTTAATAATCGTATTAATTGCACTTATTGTGCTAAATTTGAATAGTCCCGAGGAAAACATCCCCGGGACTTATTCATTTAACGGGAGCGAAATGTCTCTTCGGGTTAGTGAAGAAGATAAGGGATGGGGATATACCATTTATATCGACAATTCGGCTTTTATTGTTCAGAAACAAATTCCAGGAGTAGCTGGTAAAATTAATTTTGCCAGCCCCGAAGAGGCAAAACTTTGCGGAGAACTTGTTATAGAGAAAATCATGGGAGGCAAAAACCCTACTGTTTTTAAATACGAACTCGACAGCTTAGGTATTCGTTACTAGTTTTTATATTGCTTATTGCACCGACCCCAATTTTCAAGCAAATACAATGCTTCGGGGCCAAGATTGAATAATAAATCAATTATACTTAAATCAGGCACAAAGCCCAAGCGCTCAGAAAATGTTTGTGTATACTCAATCGTATGGAAAGTAAAGCCGGGTAATGCAGTATCTGTTTTTGGCGAAATGACCTCACGAAAATCAGATCCATCAAAATCAAAACTAAAACTGTCACTCAACGCATAATTGCAATCTATACCGAGTTCCTCCATGATGTAATAGTGTAACTCCATGTTAAAATCAATGAGGTATTTCCATCGTTTTTCATAGAACCTGGCAAAATCGGGCGCATAATACTCGAAGAAAGGCGACGAATTATAGGCAGAATATATTGAACGCCAGTGGTTTTTTTGCCAACGAGTTGCATAATCGATACAAACCTGATTTACCGTTTGCCTAGCTCCACTTACTTTCTCTACAGGTATTGATAGGCTAAGCTTTCCATTAGCGGCCATTATACTACAACGGTTGCGGTATGTTTGCTTTGTGTAAGTATCGAATTGCTCAACTATAATATTTTCGAAGTTCGCAAACACTGAATAATATTTTATTGGCCCCAGATAAGCCGATGTTACTATACCTCGTTTCACTTTCTAGTTTCTTTTATCAATAGTCTGTCTGTGAATGTAACAAATTAAAATGCATCTATATCTATAGTTGCTAATACTAAAAGAGCAGTTGGATTGATTCATAAAAGAAGAGGCTGTCTAAAAAGTTTTTATCAGACCACTAAGACAAAAAATCACGAAGGCAACACAAAACCTAATGTGCTAAAATAATTTTTTATCTGAAATCTAAATGCCTTTGAGCCTTCGAGGCAAATATAATTTTTATGACTTTTTAGACAGCCCCTTTTAAATATTAAATTTTCAACTATCTTGGTTTTTTCATTAGCCTGCTGAAACGGATATTTCTTGGAAAACCTTTATCCTTATCCATCGACATCCATATTAACGAGGCCTTTCCCACAATATGATCTTCGGGCACAAACCCCCAATAGCGCGAATCGAGCGACTTATGGCGATTATCACCCATCATCCAGTAGTAATCGAGTTTGAAGGTATAGTTTGTTGCTTCGTTTCCGTTTATGAAAATAGTGCTGTCAATCACTTCCACCTTGTTGTGTTCGTATACTTCGATTGCACGCCTGTAGATGGACAAATTATCAACATTTAATTGAACCGTTGAGTTACGTGCAGGTATATAAAAAGGCCCCATATTGTCAACATTCCAATTTAATGTTTTATTATGAGGGAAAACATTTTCATCAAAATTACCTGCCGGCATTACAAACCGTCTCACATCAACCACGTTTTGAAGATCGATGAATTGCTCGGCCTGTTTATTCGTTAAGGGGAACATATATCTTCCTCCCGAGAACATTTCTCTATCGTCAACAGCAACACCAAGCCGTTCAAGCACACGCGGATTAAATAGAGAGCCGTCGGTTGTTATTATGTAATTAAACTGCTGCCCGGGATGATCGGCCTGTTTTTCTCCATTAATGTATACATGACCATCTATGAGCTGAAACGTATCTCCGGGAATAGCCACACATCGTTTAATGTAGTTTTCTTTTTTATCTACCGGACGCGAATAAATTTTACCAAAAGTTCGTGTTTCGCTATGCACGCGTTCACGGCCATACATTCTAACTAAGTCGTAATAATTTTGGCTAGGAAAATTCACCGCTACAGTGTCTCCTTCAGGAAAATTAAATACAACAATGTCATCGTTTTGAATAGAGTTTATTCCTCTTAGTCGTTTATACGGACGTTCAATCCATTCAACATACGATTTTACCTTATGATTAGTAAGAGGCATTGATTGATGCACAAATGGAAAAGAGAGCGGAGTATTTGGCATTTTAGGTCCATAAGCGACTTTGCTTACAAAAAGGTAATCGCCCACTAACATCGACTTTTCCATTGAAGAGGTAGGAATTACATATGCCTCGAAGAAAAACAAACGGATAAATGATGCGGCAATAACCGCAAATATAATTGCATCGACCCACTCAACCACTTTGGTTTGTTTGCCGTTGGGCGGATCTTTTTTCTTCCAGAAAGCCCAATGCACTTTTTGGCTCACATAAATATCAAAAATAACCGGCAATCCCATTAAAAACCAATAGTTGCCCAGCCATATTACCCACAAAAGATACAAAAGCCCCCAAAAAGCGAACTTTATCCACTTGTTAATTTTTACATTCTTCATTTTATATTTAATTAATCTTCAATATTTAACATCTCCTTCATGGTAAGAATACCTTTTTTCCCTGCTGAATATTCAGCAGCCATTACTGCTCCAAAAGCAAAACCTTTACGAGTTTTGGCACTGTGTGTAATTTCAATATAATCAATATCCGAATCGTATTTCACGGTGTGAATTCCCGGCACTTCGCCTTCTCGTAATGAAATTATACCCAAACTGTTTTCATCATCAGTTTCGTTATTTTCCCATTTCTTTAGTGAATCTGTTTCCTTCATCAAATCTTCAGCTAGCGAAATAGCTGTACCACTCGGAGCATCTAACTTACGGGTATGATGCACTTCGGTCATACTTGCTTTATATTGCTCAAAGGGCTTCATTAGTCGGGCAAGCTTCCTATTTAAATCAAAAAACAGATTAACGCCCAAACTGAAATTTGACGCATAAAAAAATGCTGCTCCTTTTTTATTACAATAGTTTTCTACTTCTTCGCGCTTATCGAGCCAGCCGGTAGTGCCACTCACCACAGGGATACCAGCATCGAAACATGTTTTATAATTGTTCATTGCCGACGATGGAATTGTAAATTCAATAGCAACGTCAATGTCTTTAAGATTCTCTTTATTGAGATCTTCTGCATTGTTTATATCAATTATAAGGCCAACTTTATGGCCACGTTCCAAAGCAATTTGTTCAATTTCCCGACCCATTCGGCCATAACCAATTAATGCAATATTCATAATTAAGTGTTTATGTGTGTAAATAAAGTACAAAGATAAAAGAATCATTGTACAATACATGCTACACTAAATGTATAAGCTAACAATATTGTAAAACATGCTGCATCATATTTAATAAGTAACAAATACGATTTAAAATTACAAGTGTTCGATTTTAAATTTTAGTTTTATTAAATAAAGCATAAGCTTATGCCGTAAAAACATACACAATTAAAAAAAATTCGTACCTTTTCGAATTGTTAGTTCAAACAATACAATCTATTTTTAAAAGCCTTAATTTAGTTTTTCATGGTAGAAAAAAATAAAAGAAACCACGAAAAAGTTTCAGAAAACATAAATATTGAATCAGAAGATAAGCCCATGAGTAATCTTAATGCTCACGAAGAAATTGATTATTCGGAAGCTATTGAATTGTCGCAGATCGGATTTTGGAAATTTTCGTTCAGGAATAAACAACTCAATTTCTCAAAAGAAGCAAAGCAAATACTCGATCTAGCTAATGACTCAGAACAAGTCGACCTCGAGCATATAACTTCAAAAATCTCACCCGACGATTACAGCAAGCTAATAGAATTCAGAAAACAAATTTTTGAAAACAAGAAGCCTTTCACCTTAATATTTCATATTGTATTAGATGATGGAAGCAGTCGCTATATTGAAGTGAAAACACAAAGCAAGCATAAGGAGCGAAACGAACCCGTTTCAGCATTCGGAACCATAACTGACATAAGCGACAAATATTTTCAAAACAGCAAGTTGAAGGAAAACGAATCACTTTTCAGAAGCCTCTTCAATAAGCACAGCAATATTTTTATTGTATTTGAACCGCTTAGAGATAAATACAACAACATAATCGACTATATATACCGAAATGTAAATCAATCGTTTGAATTAAAATTTGAAACCTCAAGAAATGAAATAATAAACAAAAAACTCTCATCGAACCCTGAAATATTTCAGCTACTTCATACTTATTTTAAAATAACGGCACTGACCCACGAAGCTCAACAGAACCGTTTTTACATAGAGTCGCTTGACTCATTCATGGACATATTGATTTATTCGCCAGCGGATAGTATAGTTGCTACAGTTTGGAACGACGTTTCGCTCATGGTAAAAACCGATAGCTCGCTTCGCGAAAGTGAAGAGAAACACCGACAAATGTTCAATATAAATAGTGATGGAATTCTTCTTATCGATTTTAATTCAGGTGAAATTATAGACACAAACCCGGCAGGATGTAGCATCACAGGCTACCAAAAAGAAGAATTGCTAAAACTCACACTTAATAAGCTGCAACAAAAAAATGAAAATATACTTCAGAGTATATTTAAGCTACAACCCCAACATTTGAAAATTGACATACAGAAGAAAGACGGAACAGTTATTCCCTGCGAAGCATCACTAGCCTATTTTAACTGGAGCGGTCGTAAAGTTACTCAATTATCACTTCGCAATATTGCCCATCAAATTAAAGCTCAAAAACAATTAATATTCAATGAAAAAAAATACAAACAGCTTTTTGAGTATTCCAACGATGCTGTGTTTGTATTGAAAAATTATCGAATTACCGACTATAATCAAAAGTCTATCGACCTATTCGGCATAGACGAAACTGAGCTCATAAATAAAACATTATGGAATATTGCGCCCATTCAGCAAAAAAACGGCGAAGACTCAAGGCTTTTGTTTATTGATAATATGCAGCAAACATTGCAGGGAAAACAACTTCATTTTGAGTGTTTCTTTCAGAAAAAAAACCGAGGAATGTTTTATGCCGACATTAAATTTTCGCCTTTCTATTTCGATAACGAAACATACATACAAGCAATTATTCGAGATATAAGCCCTCAAAAGCATGTAGAAAACGCACTCATTTTAAAAGAGCAACGATGGAAGCATGCGCTTGATACGAGCTTAATTGGCGTTTGGGACTGGAACATAATAAGTAACGAAGTATTTTTCTCCAAAACATGGAAACAAATAATTGGATATGAGAATCACGAAATAGAAAACACCTTTAGTGAATTTGAAAACAGAATACACCCCGATGATTTAGCAATGGTATACAACCATATTGAAACGTATTTAGAAGCGAAAAGAGAAAACTTCAATATTATTTTCAGACTAAGATGCAAAGCAGGGAATTATAAGTGGATTAATGCACGGGGAAGAATTTTCTCTTACGATAACGATGGGAAAGCCGAAAGATTTATAGGCACCCACCTCGATGTTTCAAAGTTTATGCAAGAAAAAAATGAACTTGAAAGTTTATTTTCAAAATATAAATATGCCTCTGAACAATTGAAAGTAGGGTTCTGGAAGCTCGATCTGAGAAACATGATTCTTACGGGTACGCCTGAAACTTTCAAAATTTTTGGCTTTGAGCACACATCAAAAATATCGCTCAAGCAAATTGAAGCCTTAGTCCACCCTGAAGATCAACAAATATTCATGTCGCAGTTTATTACCAAGAATAATGAAGAATCAAAAAGCTATTTATTCAGAGCTATTGTGAACAATAACCCACTCTATATTCATTCCAAGTCGCAGTCGCTAATTACTCAGAACAATCAGCTCACAGGTTTCAGTGGGATTTTTCACGATATAACACAACTCAAATCCGAAGAAATTGAGATCAAAGAAAAACAAAACATTATTTTTAATATTTCCGAGAAATTCGAGCATGCAGTGCTTATAGTTCAGGACGACGAAGTATTATTTGGAAACGAACAATTTGAGAAGCTTTGTGGCTACAACTTTTCTGAATATAAAGAAAAAGGAGAGCCATTTGTTGACCTTGTAGTGCCAGAAGATAAGCACTTGCTTATGAAAATGCACGACAATGTAGCTGAAAATAATATTTCAAAAGAACAGGGAGAAATAAGAATTCTCACTAAACACAACTCGCTTAAGTGGATAAGTGTTCAAATATCACCTATAAGATACCAGGCCAGGAGTGCCGTGCTTTTAATTGCTAACGATATCACCCGGGATAAAAAAGAAAATTTACAGAAAGAGCTTGCTTATCAACAATTAGAAAAGTGTATTGCAAATGCTCCTCTTGCTATGATTATTGTCGATGAGCACGAGAAAATCACTCTCACAAACCCTGAATTCCTTTCTCTTTTCGAAATTCAGTGTGAGCACCCCAAAAATATATCATTAAAAAGCCTTTTCTCCGAAAGCGATTATCTTAACATAAAAGAAGCACATGCAGCTATTTGCTCAGGAAGTATCAATACATACAACACTGAAATAATTATATCAAATAACATTTGGGTCAATGTGGGCATTTTTCCTGAAAAAAATCCAAACAAACAAAGAAAAAGCTGTTTCTACTATTTCGAAAATATCGACATCATTAGAAAACAAATCGACATGCTGACCGAAGAAAACTTTTTGTATAAAACCACT
This sequence comes from Prolixibacteraceae bacterium, assembly GCA_007116765.1. GTDB lineage: Bacteria > Bacteroidota > Bacteroidia > Bacteroidales > Prolixibacteraceae > Roseimarinus. The sequence continues at coordinate 16,725 of SKHV01000361.1, forward strand.
TTTGAAAATTCAACAGCCGGCATTGCACTTTTTAAACCCGATGGCGATTTGATTATTCACAACTATATTTTTTCTGAAATAATTGGTCCAGAAACAAAAGAAAAGAACACGCTAAACTTTAACCTTTTGAATTTCAAACTCAATCATATAAACTTAACTGCCCAAGAGGTTTTTGAAATAAACAAACCAATATCATTTTATCAACAAAACTCTTCGGGTAAAATTATTTTTTACGACATCAACATCACCACACTGTTAGCATCTCAGGCAATCATTTTAATAGCGCGCGACATTAGTGAAAATTTCAAACATGACAAAACAAATGTCGAAAACTTAAAACGTTTCGAAACTCTTTTTGAACAATCTCCGGTCGGAACTGCA
>SKHV01000135.1 GCA_007116765.1 Prolixibacteraceae bacterium
GCAGGTTAATTTTCATGATTTTGTAAATAACTATCGTATTGAAGAATTTATACACAGAGCCAGCGAAAATAAAAATTTCAGTTTACTTGCGTTGGCGCTGGATTCAGGTTTTAATTCCAAATCGTCTTTCAACAATATTTTTAAAAAGCAAAAAGGAGTGTCGCCATCCATTTACCTTTTTGAGGAGGCACAAAAAGACCGGAAACGATAAACAGATACGTAGTTTTCATAAAAAAAAAGCACTTAACGCACTTATATTATGAATGTTGAATGTGCCAATATGTAGGTTTGTACTTCTACCTGGTCTAAACGTGTAAGGTTGGGCGATAGCCTTTGTTATTTGATTTTTCTTTGTTCAAAAAAGTTTCACTAAAATTTTTAATCATGAATGGAACAGAGCAAAAAAATCAAATCATTAAAAGTTACAAACGGCCTTTTACATTCTACTTATTAAGTACTGCTATTCCCTGGGCATTATGGTTTATTAGTGGTTACCTTAGCCACCTCGAACCTTTTTCAAAAACACTGGAATGGGCTACCGGAATCGCAAGCATTACCGGCCTGATTGCACCTTTTTTGGTGGCGTTATACTTTATGTTACCCGACAAAGAGCTGCGAACCGATTTTTTTGGGCGATTTTTCAATTTTAAAAACATCAGACGGGAATACATCCTTATTACTTTTTTTCTGATGCTACTTAGCATTTTGGCTGCTCAGGCAATTTCACTGTTTTTTGGATATCCGGCTGAACAGTTTTCGTTTCGGGGTTCATTTACGTTTACCTCGTCGCTTTTCCCGGTTTGGTTCTTATTGTTGGCTGCTCCAATTCTCGAAGAACTTGCCTGGCACTCTTACGGAACCGACAGTCTGGTTTCGCGCTTTAATTTGTTGAAAGCTTCGTTATTGTTTGCAATTTACTGGGCTGTATGGCACTTTCCTTTATCTACCATCAAAGGGTATTACCACAGTAATTTGGTGGAATCGGGCTGGATTTATTCGCTGAACTTTGTTGTAAGCATGATTCCGTTTGTTCTGATTTTGAACTGGATATACTATAAAACCAATCGAAATATCCTGCTTACTATTGTTTTTCATATTACCGCAGTATTTTTTAATGAAATATTTGCAACCCACCCCATGAGTAAGGTAATACAAACCGGCTTGCTGCTAATAGTTTCTATTTACCTGGTAGTTCACGACAGAGCGCTCTTTTTCAATCGTATATAAAACGAATTTATCAAATTATTCGCCTGCACTATGGCGAACAATACAAAAACAGAAAGAAACAATGAAACATTTAAAAACATTTAAACTTAGCCTTGTGGCAATGCTTTTTCTCTTTTTTTCATGCGAAAAAAGTGAAATGAACGAAATAGAATTCCTTCTTAATCACTCATATACTGAATCATATACTATTAATGAAGCACATATTCAGCATTTACCTCAAGCCCTTCATAATTATTTGGAGGCTGTACAGCTTGTAGGTAAGAATAACTCAAATAGCATTAAGCTAAATTATTATGGAAATTTCAAATTGAATGAAAAAGCAAACTGGGCTTCAATGGTGGCTGTAACTTATGTTACCAACGAACCGCTAAGCCGGAATTGGATAGGAGAAATTGATTCGCCCATGGGTAAAATGACCGGGCTGGATTATTACTACAATGGCGTCGGAAAACTGGATATTCGCATTGCACCTTCAATTCCATTTATGTTTTCAGATGGTTATGAATTGAGTGTAAGTGAATTAATCGCCTTTTTGGGTGAGCTGGTTTACAATCCCTCAGCCTGCCTAAACAATAACATTCAGTGGGAAGAGGTATCTGATTATGCAGTGAAGGCAACTTTGGAAGATGCCGGGCTATGCGTATCGGGAATATTCTATTTCGATGAAAATTATCTGATTACCCGTTTTGAATCTAACGACCGCTATTTTGGCGACACTAAAGAGCAGTTGCCGTGGATAGTGTATGTTGACAATTATAAGGTATTTAGTGAAATTAAAATACCAACCACCTTTAGGGCTGTATGGATAAAGCCCGAAGGCGAATATGAGTACATTAATGCTACCATCACCGGTTTATTATTTGATGTTAAAAACCTTTAAAACGGAAACAAATGATACGAATAAAAATAATAATAACAGCTTTAATCCTTGCAACAATATGCTCATCAGCCTTTTCGCAGGAGGCATTATCGAAAAAGTTTCTGTTTGTTGATTTTGGTGGTGCCGGAATTGCAGCTTCATTAAATTACGAACAAATAATGTGGATGAAAAATAAGCATTCTTTTTCGTTAAGAGGTGGATTGGGATACTTTCCTCTCATACTGAACACAAAGCTGTCTAGAGGTACTTACAGCGTAATTTTGGGCGCAAATTATAATAAGCACTTTAACAAGCATATTTTATCTATTGGTATTTCAAATGCAGTTACCACCACTGTTGCCAATGGCATTAGCAATGATTTTAACACCTTAAGATATAGTCATTTAATAATTCCAAATATGGGCTACCGGTATCAGAAACCTGAAAAACACAAGTTGTTTGCAGGAATGGGATATTCACCAATTATCTCCTATGATGGACTGTCAATTGAAAATCATTTTTTTCAATTCAAAAACTATTTCTATTTGTCAATTGGACTGAATTTGTAAATAATAAAATCTATACTAACATGAAGTACTTTCTTTCAATTCTCATTTTTCTGCACGGAGTCATTCATTTATTGGGCTTTGTGAAAGGATTTAAATTGGCGCAAATCCAATCTTTATCATCCGAAATATCTGTAACATCGGCTATTTTTTGGCTCATAGTCTTTGCATTATTTTCAATGTCGGCTATTGGTTTTCTGCTCGAAAAGAATTTCTGGCTCGTTTTGGCTGTATTTGCGGTTGTAATTTCAAGCGTACTGATTATCAGCACATGGAGCGATGCCAAATTTGGTATGATTCCCAATATGATAATTTTAGTAGTGCTTATGATTTCGCTTTCATTATTAAACATGAAAAAAATGATTACCCGCGAAACGCAGGAAATTCTTTCCGGGATAGACAGTTCTGCATCAAAAATTATTAACTATACTGACGTGAAAGAACTTCCGGAACCAGTGTATAAATGGATGCAAAATACCGGAATGATAGGAAAACCGGCCATACAATGTGCCTACATAAAACAAAAAGCCCTGATGAAAATGAAGCCGGAGCAAAAAGATTGGAAAGCGGCAGATGCGGAGCAATACACTGTAATGGATATCCCGGCTTTTATCTGGACTGTTAACATGAATATGACACCATTGATAAAAATAAAAGGCCGCGACAAATTTGTTGACGGGAAAGGTGAAATGCTCATAAAAATAAACTCCCTTTTCAATGTGGTTAACGAAAAAGGAGGACGCATGGATGAAGGTACCCTTCAGCGATATCTGGGTGAATTGGTCTGGTTCCCGTCTCTCGCATTAAGTCCTTACATTGCCTGGGAAGCCATTGATGATTATTCGGCTAAAGCAAGCATGAACTACAAAGGAACAACAGGAAGTGGCACCTTCTATTTTGATGAAGAAGGTGATTTTACTAAATTTATTGCTTTGCGTTTTAAAGGAAATGAAGTGGATGCGAAACGTTATCCATGGGTTTTAACTGTTGATGATTATGCCGTATTTGAAGGCATTAAAGTGCCTTCGAAAATGAAGGCCACATGGAAACTCGATGAAGGGGACTGGACATGGTTGGACCTTGAGATAACTGATATTAAATACAATATTGATACAATCATAAAATGAAAGGTTAAAAATGAAAAGAACATCATGGCTAATCATCACACTTTTATCACTTCAATCGTGTTTGTTTGAATCTGAAAAAGGAGAAATTTTTCTAGCAGAAGCAAGCCCGTCAAAAGGTTTTAATTACCCCTATTTTCTCTATATTCCGGAGGGGGCATCGCTCGAAAAGGAATTGATTCTTATAGTAGAACCCAATAATTCAGGTTTCGTTGACGATAATTTGGATAAACATATTGAAAAGGCCAAACGAATAGCAACACTCGATTTTTATTCTGGAAACTATGTGGCACAGAAACTAAAATATCCACTTCTGGTACCGATTTTCCCCCGTTCTGAAAGTGAATGGAAGATATATACACATGCTTTGGATAGAGATGTTATGCTGCAAAAGGACAACCCGCTAGAACGAATAGACCTTCAATTACTGGCAATGGTTAAAGATGCAAAAAATCAACTCGCCCATTCGGGTTATACCACTCATGATAAGTTTTTTATGATTGGTTTTTCCGCTTCGGGTATTTTTACAAACCGGTTCACGTTGATTCATCCTGATAAAATACATGCCTCTGCTGCCGGTGGAGTAAACGGGCTTCTTATGTTACCAACTGATGAATTAAACGGCAAACCACTTCATTATCCATTGGGGACCGGCGACTTTCAAAATCTCTTCGGAATACCTTTCGATTCAATCTCCTTTCGCAAAACTCCACAGTTTTATTTTATGGGCGAATTGGATGAGAACGACGCTATTCCTTATGAAGATGGATATGACCTAAATGAAAGAAATTTGGTTTTTGAGCTGCTTGGTAAAAAAATGCAGCCAACCCGATGGAACAGTTGCATCGATATTTATAAAAAGAAAAATGTAAATGCCCGGTTTAAAACATACGAAGGAATTGGGCACGAGCATCCTACAGAAATTAAAAATGACATTGTTGAATTTTTCAAACTAAACTTAAAATGAACTTTAAACAAGCACTAGTTTCCGTTGTTGCATTATGATTTCGTTATTTTTTTTCTCTTGCCAGAAAGATGATGTCATTGTGCAAAGCTTGTATGATTTATCAGGTGCCACGCTGAAATATAACTACAGTAAAGCCACCGAACTGGAGGAACAAATTCGCAACTCGGGTAAGGGCAAAAAGTTATAATGAAAGCTGTTTTGTAAAAGGTTTTTCTTAATTTAGC
>SKHV01000297.1 GCA_007116765.1 Prolixibacteraceae bacterium
AAAGATTAAAGCACGATGTTTTACCGTGCTTTAATGATGTTGTGTGTTCATAGTGATGTGATTAGCTATATGTCAAAAGCTATTTTTTATGCTCCCCTCTGCGGTAATTGCGTAGCATGTTGTTACGGAAATTGATTTCGGCCTTAAATAGTTTAACTACTTTTTGAGGATGCAGAATTTCTAAAAATTTTTCATTGTATTCTTCGTCGAGTTTTCCTTCAAGTGAATTAAAAGAAGCCAGTTTCTTTGTAAACTCAATCAACTCATTGTTGTTCATTGTAGTTAAATTTGAGTCGATATTGCCGTAAAGATTATTTCGTTGCTGAATTATTTCCCACTTTTTTCTTTCAAATTCATTGTAAACAGGCCAAAAACGTTGAGCTTCGTCAGATGTGAGTTCCATTATATCTGTAAAGAAAGCAATTTTTTCGGCTTTGAATTTATCGAAATCGAAATTATTTCTTTGCAATCTGTCGTTCGCGTTTATCGCAAAAACGCTTAATAGCAATGTAAATATTAAAAGCAATTTTTTTGTCATAACAGTTTATTCAATAAGTTCATAAAAATCATATTCCGTCATTGAAGCTAGCAAATAGGCTTCAACTAATTCATCTTGAATATATTCATCATTGATATATTCATTTTCGAAAATGTCTACTAATACATTTGAACTGACGTAATAGTAATTGAGGTAATCAAATTCGATACTTTTTTCTTGTTCTTGATTGTGAGATATCTTTGGAGAAACGGTGCTTACAGGAATGTATATCAAAAGGAAAATAATAGCAAAGCTGGCAGCCATTGCCAATGCAGGTCGTAAGTATTTCATAATACCCAATCCATTAATTCTTTTTGATTTTTTGCTATAGGTGTTTTCTTGTTGTTCTATACGCGACATGAGTCGATCTGAAAAAGTATCGAAATAACCATTGGGTAAACGATAGGGATTATCGATGCCTTTTAATAGTTTGTTGATATTTTTCTTTTTATTTCCCATTTTCAATAATTCTACTTATTCGACTAATATTGTGCTTAAAGGTTTAAAATAGTATACTTTTTAAGAGTCGTTTTTTAAATAATCTTCTATCTTTTTCACTGCGTGATGGTATGATGCTTTAAGCGCACCTTCCGAAGTATCGAGTATTTGAGCCATTTCGCAGTACTTAATATCATCGAAATATTTCATGTTAAATACTATGCGTTGTTTTTCGGGAAGTTTCAGAATTGCCTTCTGAAGTTTAAGCTGAATTTCGTTTCCGTCGAAATATTCATCGCTTTCAAGGTTTTCAGAAAGAAACTCGTTTTCTTCGCCGTGAAAAACAATTCTTCTTCTTTTTTGCTGAGCCAGAAATGTGAGCGATTCGTTGGTGGCTATGCGAAACAACCATGTGTACAAACTTGATTCAGCTCTGAAATTTTCAATATTATTCCAAACTTTTATAAATGTATTTTGCAACACATCATCGCAGTCGTCGTGTTTTATTACAATGCGCCGTATATGCCAATACAGCTTCTCCTGATATTTTTTTACCAGTGTATTGAAGGCTTGATTTTTGCCGTTTTGTGATTTAAGTTCCTGTATTAGCTCTTTTTCTTGCATGTAATAATGGTGCTGAATTTTAAGATGCTTGCTTTCTTTTCAAAACCGACACCGCAAATCTATCAAATAGTTTTATTAAATTTCGTTAAAAAAAGATATAATCGATAAATACACTGCTTAATTATTAACGAAAATATTTTTATTATTACAAGTCGTGGCACCATTCTTTCTGTGGAAAAATGAAATGTTTAAAAAGTTTTTGCGCTAATACACCATTTTTATTTTCTATTCGTTATTAATGTATAAACAAAACGAGGGTATTTAATGAACATTTTATACTTTCGTACACCAAACAGCAGCAACGAAAATTTGTATTGATGAAGAGATATTTTTTATTGTTATTTTGTGTTATTATTCTGTTCGCTAATTCTTCAAATGCCCAGAATATTGAGAATGCAGATATAGTAACCGTTGACGGAAAGCAATATGTTTTACATACGGTATTGCAAGGTGAAACTTTATTTTCACTAGCTCGTTTATATGAAACCGATCAAAAAATAATAGTTGCAGAGAATCCGCAGCTAATATTTGGTTTAAAGCAAGGCGATGTACTCAAAATCCCTTTTACTGCGAGCGATGTACATATTATTGAAAAGAAAGAATCGAGACAAATAAAAACTTCTGAGTTTTCTGTTGATGATTTTATATTTCACGTTGTAAAGCAATCAGAAACGGTTTATTCGATTTCTCGATTGTACAGGGTGTCTATACATAGTATTTACCAGTTTAACCCTGAGGCAGAAGTCGAAATACTTGTAAATGAAATATTACGAATTCCTAAAACTGAAGATGAAGCTGAACGCAGCGGATTAATGCGTGAAGATGAGCTTTACTACTACCACCAGGTTCAGTCAAAGGAAACGGTTTATTCATTAGCACGAGAATACGAAGTTAAGGTTGCCGATTTGTTTGAGATGAATCCAGATGTGAGTGACCACATTGAAATAGGGCAAATTATACGCATTCCTAAAAGTATAGATGTAGCAGTTGAAAAACCAGTTGCAAGAGTATTGGGTAATTTTTTTGAGCATCGCGTTGAGTCAGGTGATACATTTTTCTCTTATCAGCGTCGTTTTGATGTGACTCGTGAGCAACTGACTGAGCTAAATCCGGAGTTAGTAGATGGCTTGCAGGTCGGACAAACCATAAAAGTGCCTGTTCATAAAGTAAATAGGGTAGAGCTTATGCCTGAAAGCTTTGATCATTATTATAGCCATGTAGTAAAAGGCGGTGAAACCTTGTTTGGTATCTCGCAACAGTACGACGTGGATATACCCAGCATTCGCGAATTTAATCCCGATTTGAAAACACGCGGACTAATTTCCGGTGAAACCATTTTAATACCCAAAGAGCAAAAAGACATGGGCGATACTGAACCCGCTAGTCCCTCATTCTGGCCCAGAACTACTGAGCAGAGCGATGATGCTGATTGGAGGCGTCCCCAAGTGATAAATGAAGTTACAGAGCCAGAGTGGGCAAAATGCCAGTCGGAGTATGAAGTGTTTACCGACGATACTTTCAGAATTTCGATGTTTTTGCCTTTGTATTATGACATGAACGATTCGATTAACCGTAACTGGTTTACCGAAGAGCAAATAGCACGCATGGATTCGCTAAAGGCATTCGATGCACAAATTTTAGATAAATATTACGAAATAATTCCCAACTCGTGGGGCGATCCGGTTGATACGGTTTTGGTAAAGCCTTATACAACAAAGGATACACGTTTTTTATATTCACACACACGCAATTTTGTGAATTTCTATCAGGGTTTTTTATTGGCAATGGATTCGATGCAAAATGCAGGTGTAAACGTGAAGCTTAATCTCTACGATTCGGAGCTGAGTAAAGCCCGTGTTGATTCACTATTGCTTACTCACGACTTTATAAACAGTAATTTAATTGTGGGACCGGTAATACCGGAAATTCAACAAAGCATTTCAGAATTTTCGAATAAAAATCGAATTCCTTTGGTTTCGCCATTTTCGAACAAAGACACTTTTCTGGCTCGTAACTCTTATTACTTTCAGGTAAATCCCACTAAAGAATATGTTATCAAAAAGACATCGGATTTCATAGGTGATGCCTTTTTTGACAAAAACTTCATTGTTATGACTCTAGGTGAAACAGAAAAGATGAAAGAAGCCGATTTAATGTCGCTCGTGCGCGATAAGTTTTTCTCTTCGGGCATATACCGTAAAGTTGACGAGATAAGATTTGCCAAGGTTGATTTTACCGAAGGAGGCCACATGGGATACTGGCAGGTGAAACGCAATTTGCGTACCGATATGGAAAACGTTATTTTTATTCCTGCAACCGAAAACCAGCGAGAGCGGGAAGCTATGCTTAGCCGTGCAATAAACAGCTTACAAGTGTTGTCGGAGGAATATAGCATTACATTGATCGGTATGGGTGATTATCCGGGATTCAGAAGTATCAATACAGAATATTTTCACAGGCTCAAACTTCATTATTTAACGGCTAACTATGTTGATTACAACAATGATATGGTGAGTAGCTTTATTGGAAAATATCGCAAAAACTTTTATGCCGAACCCGATCAATATAGTTTTAGAGGTTACGATGTTGCAATGTATTTTATTGATGCTTACGGTAAAATGGGAAACAATTTTGTGGAATGCATCGAAGATTTTAACCCAAGGTTACTTCAAAGTAATTTTAATTTTCAACGTATTGATAATCTGAGTGGTTTCATGAACCATACACTTTATATCATGAACTACACCCCTGACTTCAGGGTGCAGAAAATTACCACAGTAACCGAAGGACGTTTACTGGTTGAAAATTAGAATTGTTGAATGTAAAGTGAATCAATAGTGTGTTTCCCGGCTTTATTTTCAGTAGCCAGATGGATTAGTGCTTTGGCTATTTGCATTGCGCTAACCGGACGCACTTTTCTAAGTTTTCCTACTAAAAAAGGAGTCATTATTTTGTAAAGATAATATCCAGCTTGTTCCATCCATCGTTTTTCTTCTCGTTTGCCGGTAATTAGCGAAGGTCTTACGATATAAACCGAAGCAATATTTTTTTGCTTCACGGTTTCTTCCATTTGTCCCTTTGTGCGCATGTAGAAGAACGGCGAATTGGGGTTTGCGCCCTGCGAGCTTACTATATACAGGCCTGAAATACTATTATTTTCACACATTTCGGCAAGCTTCACTACATATTCGTAGTCAACCTTATATAGTCCCTTTTTACCCATTTTTTTCTGAGTGGTGCCAAGGGCACAAAAGCAAGCATCAATTTTCTCGTTGAATTTTAATTCATCGATATGTTTAAAATCTGCTTGTATGAATTGAATTTTGGTATCTGAGTATTTAGGTTCTCGTCTGGCAA
>SKHV01000110.1 GCA_007116765.1 Prolixibacteraceae bacterium
CCATCCTTTGGAGAAACGCCTACTGCAATCGTGTTATGAGATTCACCAATATGCCATCGGTTTTGAAAACCGGTATGCGTGTGCGGGAATTCAATGGTAACCCTTGACTTTGTTACCATGTTTATGCGGGTCAACATAACATGCCGGTCTGATTTACCCCCCCTGTACCATGTCACAAAAACATAATCTCCATGTTTTGCGACACAGTCCCCATGAGGAGTGATTCTGCGGCCAAAAGCATAGTCATATTTTCCATCAGTTCTGTTGGGGCGAGTGAGACGAGCATCACCAGTCACCTTATCTCCATCGAAATACAACCCATGATCTGTAATTTTCGTCTCATACTCGAGAACAACCTCGCCACTTTTCACTCCTTTAAATTGTTTTCCATTGCCCGGCGCTATTGTTTTCCCGGAACTACTTATTATGTTTTGGAAATAAATTCCGTAATAACCTTCAGTAATATTTGAAAGTGACAAAAGAACTGACATATTATCATCTGAAATATAAGCATTTAATACTTCCACTCCTTTATTGATAATGTAATTTGAAATATTTTCAGCTGAATTTTTTTCAGCTTCTTCATAAAAAGCAACTTCCAAAACATTCGGCTCGACAAGTTCAACCGACCTAACATAAAAATCATTCGGCAAGGGCATTTCGCCCGGAGCGAGTTTGACAACTTCAGTTCCGGCAAGCAATAATCCACCATCTCCGTAATCTCTGAATGAATTATATGTGACAGGCTGCGATCGGGAAGGCTTATCGGCCACACCCTGTACATAGCCTACTTTTCCATCGGGGTGAACGGCTTTTGACACCATTCCGTTCCATGCTTTAGTAACAGTAGGCATATATATAGCCGAATCTAAAATGCCTGCATTTATACCCCATGCTATGCCATAGGTAAAAAAAGCAGTCCCGCTGGTTTCCGGCCCAGGAAAGTCAGTAGTATCGGCTAAGCTAACATTCCAAAAGCCATCATCTCGTTGTACTTTAAGCAAGGCTTGAGCCATACTTTTAAAGACATCAATATATTCCTGCCTAAAGTTGTTGTCTTCAGGTAAATATTTAAGAGTACTTGTCAGGCCGGCAAATACCCATCCATTCCCGCGCGACCAATAACACTTTTTGCCTCCGGGAGTTTGAAAGGGGGGCTTGAATTTAGCATCTCTAAACCACAAACCGTCTGTCTCATCATACAGTTGTAAAGTAACTTTGGTATGATGAAAAAGCGAGTATAATTTATCCAAATATGAATCCCGTTTAAAATAATTACCATAACGGGTAAGTACCGGCATTGCCATAAATAATGCGTCTATCCAATGCCAATCATCTGAGGCTGGCCTATTAACCAAATCTTGCACACTATTATCTATTTTGCTCAGCATAAAATCATCTCTTGACCCTTTGGCAATAAATATGTCCATATAAGCTTGCCCCACGCATTGATTGTCGGCTTCTTTTGGCTTAGTACCTAACTTCCAATCGTTATTTACACCCCAATAATACGCATGGTTAATAATTTCCTTTCTCGGGAAAAGCTCAAAAAAAGCCATATGCCCGGCATAATAAGTGCCTTCCAACCAATCGGCAGCTGATGAGTTCACTGTATCGGTTTCAGGATTTTTTAACATCCACGCATTACTGACTTTTTCCAAAGTATGTATTATATTGGTTTTGGATGGCAAGTTCTGAGAAAATAGAGTTGCAGATACAGCACAAAACATAAAAATACCAATAATTTTCTTCATATTATTTTTATTTGTATTATTATAATAATTGAATTATAAAAATATGACGTGCTGTAAAATCTTAATTGTGCTTATAGTTCATTTTATAAGATTATTCTGTCACTTAGGTACTTTTCATGCTTTTTGGCATTTTAGTTCATTCTTTTTTTTACAGTTAAACTGTAAAGAATATTGTTAAAAAGTGGCCACACAGAACCACAGTAGGTGAAAATGATCTCAGACTTCAATTACTAAGGATAATAAAACAACAATAAAATTTAGTAGTGATTTTGATGTTTGATTCGCAATATAATACTGATTAAAAATGGATTATTGAAAAACTACTTACAGGAGTGGTAGAAAGTTTTTTATGTTGATGTTTGCTGCACTTTTGGCAGTTCCACAATGAATGAACTCCCCTTTCCAAGCTCGCTTTCAACTATTAATCGACCCCCAAGCAGGGCAATAAACTCGCGACAAGTTACCAATCCAATTCCAGTGCCCACCTCTCCCTTAGTGCCAAAAGTAGATTCCACAAACTGATTGTTAAACAATTCATTAATGGTTTCCTGAGCCATACCTACACCATTGTCTTTTACGGTAATTCGAACCACATCATCAAGTTCATTACTAATTATTCTAAGCTTCCCATTCGATGAGAATTTTATAGCATTGGAAATTAAATTTCTAAATATTGCTTCAAACAGGTTGATATCAGAAACGATGATAAGCTCTTTCGGAACAGAAATAAGCATTTCCAGGTTTTTGCTTTTCAGCCCATCCTTAACCAGATCGTGAATGCCTGAAATTTCTTTGTGCGGACTTATTTTTTTATTTACAATTTTGATTGTCCGACGCTGGCTTCTTGCCCAATTCAGTAAATTCTCCAGCAATTGAAATACTTTTTTCGATGAATCATCTATACTTGAGATGATAGTTAATCGCTGTTCATCATTAATTTTTTTATATTCATTTAACAACACTTCGCACAACCCAAGTATCGATGAGAATGGGCTTCGTAAATCGTGTGCAATTATTGAGAACAACTTATCTTTAGTTGCATTTAATTTTGTAAGTTCTATATTCGCTTCATTTAATTCTTGTGTTCTTTTCTCCAACAATTCGTTTTTACTTGCCAATTCAGCAGTACGTTCGGCAACCTTAATCTTTAATAATTTCTGTTGATGTTTTAACTGTTTAACTCGCGAATAATATATTACAAATGAAATTAGTGTTGCGGTTAAAATTAAAAATACCCTAAAAAACCATGTACGCCACCATGGCGGTAAAATTTTAATGTTGATTTTAATTCCTTCCTCATTCCAAACCCCATCGTTATTGCTTGCTTTCACTCTAAAAACATAATCGCCTTCCCTCATGTTTGTGTAGGTGGCATTTCTGGCATTTCCCACATAGCGCCAATCATCATCAACGCCTTCCATCATATAAGCATATTGTATTTTTAATGGCGATGAATAATTAATTGCTACATAATCAAAGGACAACATAGATTGCTTATGGTTAAGAACAATTTTTTTTGTGTAAGAAATATGCTTACTAAGTGGTGAGTCTTCTGTGCCAATTTCCACCTCTTTATCAAATATTCTAAAATCCGAAATCACGACATTAGGTGCATCTGGGTTAAGTTTTATACTATCGGGATGAAAAACATTAAACCCATTTCTGCCTCCAAAATACATATACCCCTTTGATGTTTTTAAAGCAGAATGCATTTCAAATTGGTCACCTTGTAAACCATCAAAGCGGTTGAAATGATTGAATTTTTTTGTATCGATATTGAATTTTGATATGCCTTCTTTTGAAGAAAACCAAATATTGTCATGACTATCGAAAAGCATAGCCATTAAATTGTTTTTTGGGGTGCCTCCATCGTATTTATAGCGGGTAAACTCTTTCCTGTTTTCCGAGAGTTGATGAAGTCCGTCACTCCCCGATGCAATCCAAATATGTCCCCTCGAATCTTTACCAATTGCTATTACATTTTGTGCCATTAATGAATAAGGCTTGTTCTCGACAAAATTTTTGTCATTATAAACCCGAACAACTTCTCCATCTGCATTCAATAGCCGAAGTCCTCGTAAGGTACCCAGCCAAATTGAATCTGCATCCTCAACGTAGAAACAACGCCCTGCCGTTTCTGTAAAAAAAGGAGTAAAAGTTTCTGTTTCAAAATCGAACAAATCAACACCTTTGCCATGTGCTATCAATATTTTTCCATTAGGGTGCTCTTCAATGGCTAAAATGTAAAAGTCATTTATTGAATTAGGATCATTAGTATTGGGTATGTATTGCTTGAATTGATCTGTCTTTCTATCTAAAACATGCAAGCCTTTCAAGAAAGTTCCCACAAGCAAATAACGATTATTTATTTCGTTTATGACAGTAACATTATCGCCCTGCAAAGCATTTGGGTCAGAGGTGTTTGCCCTATAATGCTTAAATAATTTGGTTTTAGGATCGAATCGACTAAGCCCACCATCTTCTTTTGTGCCAATCCAAATAAACCCTTCCGAGTCTTCAAAAAACGACCTTACATTATTATTAAACAACCCATTCTCGCTATAATTTATAGTATAGTGTGCAATTTTTTTCTGCTGCCGGTCAACATAATTAATACCATTATTATGAGTGCCTATCCATAAATTCATTTTCGAATCTTTGTATAACGATATTATTGCTTTGCTATTTAATCCGTTTACATCAGCAATGGAAGGAACCAAATATTTATAAGTTTTATTATTTTTGTTATAAAAAGTAAGCCCACCCTCTTTATTTAAAATAATAATATCTCTATGCTCATATTCAATTATGTCTAATGCCAAATTAGATAATAACTTACCATTCTCTTTCGAAAAAATCTCAGGTTCAGTTTGCAAATCTCCGTTTTTAAACAAATAGGCACCATCTTCTAAAGTGCCAACCCATAAATCGCCATCGCTATCGTAAAATAGCTTAACTACATTACCCAGGTTTTTAGTACTTTCAACCAATTCAACCGTATTTTCATCCGGGTTAAAAAGATATATACCTGCGTTAGCACCAAAAAAAATCTCATTTTTTGGTGATATTTCTATAGATGAAAATAATGCCTGTCCACTTGTGCGGGTTACCTCCTCGTTAAATGTTAGATTAATTAAGGTACTGTCGCATTTATAAATATTATTCATTGAGGCTACCCAAAGCGTTCCGTTATTATCAGTCTTTAAATCCATAATTGATACTGACTGTAGTACACCTTCAGTATCAATTTTCCTATCGCCAAATGAGATTTTATAAGTTTCTATGTCAAAATAAAACAATCCTTTTGAAGTCCCTATCCAAAAATTTGTTGAATTGAAATCCTTTTCAATAACTTTTATATAATGGTTGATTGTCAAACCTGTTATATCATTCTTATCAATTTTTTTTACCGCACTCCCGTCAAATCTATTAAGCCCATTGTCCAATCCAATCCAAATAAAACCAAGCGAGTCTTCAAAAAAACAATTGATTCGGTTTGATGATAAGCCGTCTTCAATTTTCAAATAATTAAAATAATAGTCATTAATCTGAGCATAAATGCCCGAGGCTAAAATGAGAAAAAAAGCTATGAGCTTAAGGCGAATCATTGATATTTTTTTTATTTTATAGTCTTAATTTACACTTTTTAAATGACAAAATACAACAGATGCGAAATGTTTCAAAAATTTTAGTACATGACAAAAAAAACAAATATCTAAAAACAAGAAAAATAAGTCGAAAAAGTTTGGCTATTACGTTGATATTCTGTATATTAGAAAAATAGAACCACTCATTTTTCTAATGGAGAATATCAACGTCGATAGTAAAAGCAGGGAATTCATTTCAATTCTCAATACCCATTTTCAGGGAAAAGTAAATCTATCAAGATTAAAGCTTATTGCAATATTTGTCATTGCACTGTGCAAAGTCCAAACCGTCGGTTTTAAGAAGCTGGACAAGCAGGGTAATTCAAATTGTAGTGAGCGGATTGAGTTGGTAAATCGTTTCATCAGTCTGTTTGGTTGCAATTGCATAGACTGTTTAATGGCCGACAGGGAATTTGTAGGGGACAATTGGATTAAATTCCTAAATGATAACCACATACGCTACTACATACGCATCAGGAATAATTTCAAGATTTTTATCCCCCATAAAAACAAAGAAATCAAGATTCTATAAATGTGTTTAATTTTTTTTCATGTACTTAGATACGAGATATAATTTGGCAGGAAAGGGAATAACTTCCCACATCCTGCCATTATTATATTCAACTTTTATTCACGAATACTCACTTATAAGTAGCATTCAGCTCCCATTTACCAGCACCAAGTTTAAATTTCACAAAAGCATCATCTTCATTTTCAAACACAATTCCCTTCATTTTTTTCTTTGGCTTCCCATTTTTCCATACCTCTTTGCCGTTTATTACAATATTGGTAATTTTTTTATCACCCTTTGGAACACCAACTACTGCAACTGTTTCTTCCGGAGAATTTAGTTGCAACTGATAGGCATTATTGCTTGACTCAATGCTAAGAACAATATTACCTTTTACCGAGGGAATGGTTTTTTTCAAACTTTTGAAATGAACCAGAGTAGGCATAATTTCATATTCGCTCCATGCCACCTTTGTAGGCCTTACCCCTGCCACATACTTCGACAATACGGTGTTAGAGCCGTTCCATGCATGATTGTAGCTACCACCTTTGGGGAACATTTCGTACAAAGTTGATAGGTTTGAGTTTACCTGATCTTGGTACATTTCTTTCATGCGTTGCAACGACAATTCGGGTTCTCCGGCAATAAATATTGCTTCTTCGACCACCCACTCGAAGTGCGGACTGCTGAATCTATTGGGCATCAAAACATTTTTCACAATGGCCTTATAGTTCTCGGGCTTTGCCAAACCAGAAGTGATAGCCAGTGCATTGGCCCTGTCGTCTTTAAATATTCCATCTGAGCTATAAAACCCATCTTTCCAGAATTCCTTATCGTAATTGGCTTTGATACTATTGATACGCGAAGTATAAAATTCAAAATGCTCCTTTTTCCCTAAAACTTCGGCCATTTTTTTAGCTTCTACCAATGCCTGATAATAATACGCAGGTTGTATTGGGGCTTTATCAAGCGTTTCTTTTATGCCCCAATCCAGCCAATCCCATGAGTCAGGACTTTTCCCTTTTCGATACTCCGGCAATCCATTTTCTTGCATTGGGAATAAATCCAGATAAGCATATACATAAGGATATGCAATTTTCAAGGTTTCGATATCGCCTGTATTGAAGTAGTATGGCCACACTACCTGGGCAATAAATTGCAAACTCTGACCTACCAATTCGCGCACACGAAGAGGTCCTAAGGCACCCAACACACCGTTTTCGCTAAAATATACGGTTTGTAATATTGACTTTTTCAGCAGTTGTCGGCCGGCATTGTCCATGGAGTAAAACAAATATCCTGCTTGGTCGGCCACATCGCCAATCCATAGCGCACGCTCACGGTCGGGGCAATCCATAAAATTATCGCGCGCACAAACAAACAAAGTGTTGTTACCCATCCACCACAAGCGGTTGTAAAACGGATCGTCCATTTCAAACTTACCAGCCATTTCGCCCACACTCATCCAGCGGTATTTTAAGGCATTTACTTTCACTCCTGCCGGAAAGGTATATTTCACTTCGTGCCCGCTCATCCACGAAAAACCTTCAAATGCCTGAAATCCCTCTTTGGTAATATAAGTGGCATTGATGACATTGAGCCTGTTGTCGGTAGTAATAAAAATGGTATCACCGGCTTTGGCTTCAATTTCAAAGTAAGGTGTGATTTGTTTGTTAAAAGGAAGACGACAACTAACTGTTTGTCCTTTGCTAACGAAAGGAAGTTGAAGCTGAGTATGATTTTCATAATCAGCTAAACCATGATTCAAAAACAGGGGAACAAAATTTTCCTCCAACTCATACCAGGGGGCAACCCCAGCTTTCCCTTTTTCTACGGCCACAGGCCAATGACTATCATCATATTTCGCTTTGTACCAGGCATTTTCCGTCCAGTCATTCATCCCTTTTTGTGCATCGAACAGCACACTATAATGAATTATATTTCGACTTGCCGGCTCAATGGTATTGTCGTACCCGGGATGCTGGATGGCTTTCCACGTTGCATCTGAAACCACTTTTTGATGGCCCATCTCAGCGTAAAAAAGTAATCCTCCTTTTTTGCTGTCAACATGGTAGCCTTTATGAGTTTCGCGCCCCCAATACCAGGTGAGGATAGCAATGGTATTTTCTCCCTTTTTGAGGAAAGGTCTTATATCCAGTGTCTCAAACCATGAGTTGGATGGAGTTATGCCATTTTTTCGATCCCACTCGCCTACGGGACTTGGCCCTCGCGCCAAACCACCCTCAAACAAAACCATTTCACCGTTTATCCATAACCAGTATTTGGTGTCGACCGAAATCTTTGTTAAAGCCTCGGCTGGCACCTCATCAATATTGATTGTTTTACGAAAGGCTACCCAGGTATTGGCGGGGCCGTCTTCTTGTTGCCATATCCATTTGGCATTTGTATTATCGGATGCCAATATGTGAAATGAGAAACTTGAAAGTATAGTTAAGGTAACAACTAAAATTCTAATCATCTTTTCTAACTATTTTTTATTTTTAATCGAATGCCAATCCCGAAAAACGGCGTATATAGAAGTGATCTATTGTACCTTTACCTTTTCGGGTAATAATAAATTCTACCAGTTCGGCGATCTCTTCAGGTTGTATAAGTTGTTCTGTATCAATATCGGGGCGCATTTCGCGAACCATTTCGGTATTTACTCCCCCCGGCGAAATAAGATGTACGCTAATGCCGTGCGATTGAACTTCTTTGGCAAGCACCTTTGTAAAACCTGCCAAAGCGTGTTTCGACGAAGCATAAACAGCCTGATTGGCATAACCTTTAAAATCGACCACCGAACCAATGTTGATGATAAAGGGCGAAGCACTTTGCTTCAACAAAGGGACAGCTGCTTTACAAATAAAAAAAGGCGCACGGGCATTTACTGCAAAAATTTTGTCCCAAACTTCCATAGACGTTTCCGAAACAGGGATTGAACTTGCCAGTCCAGCGTTATTAATTACAACATCAAGCCTTCCGTACAAGCGATTGACTTCATTAATGATAAACTCAGGACTTTCGGCATTGGCTAAATCGCATGTAACACAGGCGCACTTAATCCCAAAGGTTTCAAGTTCAGTCGATGTATTCTCCAATTCGGTGGCATTGCGTCCAACAATGCACAAATCGAATTTATTTTTGACCAGTTGCAGAGCAATCGCTTTGCCAATACCTTTTGTTGCCCCGGTAAGTAATGCTATTCTGTTATTGGTATCCATTTATTATTAATTTATAGCCCAAATATTAACACATGCTTACTCTATTATTGAATTTGCAATTCGTCAATATTTGGTCCGCTTTTTCCGTTTGTTCTCAGTTCAATCATGTTGGCTCCGGGTTTAAATTTGGTTTTAATGCCAACAAACACCCATCTTTCAATCCACGACCCCGATGGTTTGAACTCCAGAGTTCCAATTTCTTCGTCGTTAACAATAACCAACATTGAAAAAGTATTTTCAGGGTCGTTGTGCGCATACCTGAAACGAAGTTCATATTCGGCCTCATCGCCATCGTTCTCCTGATACCAGATGATTGAACCCTCCTTGTTATCAAAAGTAACCACCTCGCCTCTGTTCCAGCGGGCCTCCTCTGAAATTCTGGCACTACCTTTAATTATAGCTGTTTCTGCCTGCAAGGTTACACCGCGTCCGGACCACATCGATTCAGATTTTTCGTTACCCCAGAAAAGCCCCTCGTTGGCTCCAAAAGCTTCTTCCATTGCAAAAAGCACATTGTCGTTTTGCTTTACGATGGCTCTTACTGTAGTTTCATCTGCTACCTTAAAAGGCTTTGCATAAACAACACCATTTACTGAGGGATCTGAGCCATCGATGGTGTATAATATTTCTAAGGGCACTTTTTTATCGGCACCAATTACATTGAGCTGTTCGGCATAAATGCTAATTAAATCAGACAAATAAAGTGATTGGTCGCCTAAAATTGAGCCAACAACCACATGAGCATGTTCAGCATTTTCTTTGGCTTGCAATATGGCCCTTGTTTTTCCCATGAATAAACCACGGTGGTTAGCTTTAGCGCGACTGGTAAAATCTACGGGACTACCATTTTCGAGCGAAACTTTTTCGATATCGCCATTCAAAGCATAATACACCTTGTTTTGAGCGTAAGGATACAAGTTATTCTTACTATCGAAGGACTCCGAGGTAAGAATGTAATTGGCTTCAAATTCGTCTTCGGCATCCAACTTTAGGATAGAGTGTGCCAGTTTAACAGGTTGCGATGCGGTTTCGAAACTTGTTCGTTTTACTTCTTTGCCATCTATATAAGCAATAGCTTCCAGTTTTCCTTCTTCGTAAGGCACCATCCACTCGCACTGCATTTCGTCCCAAACAGTACCTGGCTTATCTTTGCCTAATGATTTTCCGTTTAAGAATAACTCCACCTCATCGGCATTCGAATAAACCCAAACAGGAATAAGCGTTCCTTTTTCCATGCGAGGATGTGTCCAATGGGGTAAAATATGCACCATTGGTTCTTTGGTCCACTGGCTTTGGTAGAAATAAAAGAGGTCTTTCTCGAACCCGGCCACATCAATGGCTCCACCCATAAACAAGTTGAATGGCAATCCGCCGTGAACTAAACCTGCTTCACCGTAATAATCGAAACCAGTCCAACGAAAATGACCGCTATGCCAAGGATTATCTCGCATCACTTCCCAGTTTTTTCGAGCCGAAATTCGTACGGTGGCATTGTCGTACGATGAGTTGAGACGGTTTTTTCTGTTGTTCCAGTTTTTTGGATCAGCCCATTCGTAAAAGAAAATTTCTTTATCGGTAATGTTTGGCAATGGGTATGTGTTAGGCAACTCACTGTCGCGCCACCAGGTTTGTGTTCGGTAGTAACCGCGTGTTTGCCAAGTGTGAGGTGCTTCGGTTGAAATAAAAGGTTTGTCGAAACGCCTTTTTTCAATAAACGATTTTAATTCTGAGCCACCATTAACGCCTGCTACTTCCATATCGTTGTAATTTGCCGAACCTGATGTAATTAAACGGGTAGGATCCAGTTTTTTTGTAAATTCAACCAAAGCCGGAGCAATATCGCCATGTGTTTCGTTGCCCAGGCTCCAAACAAAAATCGATGGATGGTTACGGTCGCGGGTTACCCATTCGGTAATGTCGCGCTGCCACCACTCATCAAAAGCCTGTGCACCATAATCATGCATGGCTTTTCTGTGCCACCCGTCAAAAATCTCGTCCATAACCAGCAATCCAATCTCGTCGCAAATTTCGTAAAACATAGGAGGTGTTGGGTTGTGCGAAGGTCTGATGGCATTGTTGCCCATATCTTTAATTAATTGCAATTTCCAACGCAACAATGGCTTGGTCCAGGCACCACCAACGGGGCCGCCTTCCCAATGTTCGCAAACACCCTTGAGTTTAACATTCTCGCCATTGAGCCAAAATCCCGTTTCGGTTTCCCATTCAATGGTTCTAAACCCAAAGGTAGTTTTAACTTCATCAATGATCTTTTTTCCATCCCTAACCTGTGTAACAATCGCGTATAGAGTTGGTGTTTCGGGGCTCCATAATTGTGGATTACTGACTTCCATTTTAAGATTTACAGGTGCAGACATATCTTTAACCCTGGTTTCTGTTGTTTTGAGCATTTCGCCGTTTGGAGATATTACACTTGTTGAGATGCTTAACTTTTTGCTTTTTGCAGAATTTGCTGTAAGGGTCACTTCTGCATTTACAGTAGCCTTTGACTTTTCAATTACTGGTGTAGTAACATAAATACCGTTGGGAGAAATATGCATCGGATTTACCTCGATTAGTTTTACGGGCGCATAAATACCACAAGGATGATACCAGCGTGCCGATGGCTCAAGGCTGTTATCAACCCTGACAGCAAGGGTGTTTTGTCCTTCTTTTAAGTATTTTGAAATATCGTATCGGAAACTAATGTAGCCATAGGGACGTTTTCCTAAATAATGACCATTAACCCAGACTTCACTGTTCATGTAAACCCCATCGAAATTGATGTAGATGGTATTTTTAAGACTATTTTTTTCTATCTGAAACGATTTACGGTACCAGCCAATGCCCCCATCGTGATAACCACCGCCCTGGCCCTGAGCACCATCTTTGTGAATGCCATTTTCAAAAGCCCAATCGTGAGGAATATTCAGACTGATCCAGCCGGCATCATTATAATCTGCCTGAGAAAAAGCTTTATCATCCTGCAGAATAAACTTCCAGTCTTTATTAAAACTTGTTTCGGTACGCTGGGCAAAAAGACCCGTTGCAAAAAGTAAAAAACCTACAATCAGGCTTAACTTGTAATTCGAGATTAAATACATATGATCAACTTTTTTATTATTAGTTTTTACTTCTGGCCAAACTGTCGGTTCTTGCCTTTTGATCTACAAAATAGGGCTGAAAGAGATAAGTGGATAATGAGTCCCAATTGGCATTTGTTTTGGGGAGATAATTCTTCATAAAAACCTTTACATCAGCATAGTCATTCTTATTTGCCAGGTTGGTCCACTCATTTGGATCTGTTTCATGTTCGTATAACTCTTCCCCCCCATCTTCGTAACGGATATAACGAAAACCGTTGGCTTTAACGCCGTGATTGTTCATTCCAAAAGTTGTGAGTGCAAAATCATTTTCGCCTGTTTCCTGACCGGTCATTAATGGAGTCAAGTTCTTTCCTTCGTTCCTGTTGTAGGGAGGTAAACCGCATAAATCAAGTAGGGTTGGATAAATTGAAAGCATTTCGGCAGGTGAATGAATTACTTTGCCTTTAGGCAGATTAGGAGCCGAAAACATTAAGGGAGCCTTTGTTGCAGGTTCCCACAAGGCATGTTTGGCAAAGGTGCCTTTTTCGCCCATACGATAACCATGATCTGACCAAAGAACAATGACCGTATTATCGGCATGTCCACTTTTTTCAAGGGCATCCAGCACCCGTCCTATTTCATAATCAACAAAACTAATACAGGCCAGATAAGCCTGGATAATTTTCCTCCATTCGCCTGTTTCAATGGCCCATTCGGTAGAAGGCATCATTGGCAGGTCATTAATTTTAAGTGCCACAGAAGGTACGTCATTCAAATCATCTGCTTTGTAAGGCACCAGTTGAATACTGTCTAGGGGATGCATATCGAACCATTTTTGAGGAACGTATAAAGGCACATGTGGTCGTAAATAGCCCAGCCCAAGGAAAAAGGGCTTATCATAGTTACGGTTTAAACGTTCAATGGCCCAATTGGTAGAACGGTGGTCGGGCATAAGGGAATCATTTTCAGGATATGTCCCCCAATCAGTATTGGTACGACCATACCTGGTTCCATCAGATGTACCCCTACCATCCCAAACAAAACGTTTGTCGGGCAATGGACCAAAACCTTTTTCCCTGCCTCCCGACTCGTCCAAAGTACCTTCGGCAGCATGAGTGTGAAACAGCTTACCAATACCCATGGTGTGGTATCCGTTATTTCTGAAATATTCAGTCAGAAATACGATATCTTTAGTTGTCTCATTGTCATCCCTACGAATCTTGTTGTCATCAATCATGCCATACAAACCGGTTGTCGATGGTCGCAATCCAGACATTACGGATGCCCTTGACGGCCCACACAGAGGAGACTGACAATGCGCATTGGTAAACAAAACACCATTTGCTGCCAACCTATCCAGATTGGGCGTTTTGGCGTTCGGATAATCATTCATACATCCCAACCAGTTGTTTAAATCATCAACAGCAATGAAAAGCACATTGGGTTTATTTTGTGCCTTATCGTTTGTTTTTGACTTATTGACAGGGTTACAGGCTGCAAACAACAGAAAAACTAATGCAAAGTTGAAATACTTCTGTATATCCTTTAAATTCAAATTCATTTCAGTGAAATTTTACAAATATTAACTACCATTTTTTCATATCCAGAGATGCTGTTGCTTATCGAGGTTAAATCAATATGCTTCTACGAATAACTTCTTTATTGCGACAGACATGATCATTTTATTCATTAATAAGCTGAATTCAGCCTTCAAAAATCCATTTAATTTTTGTATTTATGTTTATTTGAATTCATTCTTTTAAATTTATCTAATTAACTATTGAATGTTCAAAATAATATATCCCTGATCCGAGTTCAACTTTTTGCTTTTCGTTTGCCTTTTCCGAGTTAAGCTTTAGGGGTTCATTATTGAGTAAAATAGCCGGGTTATTTTTGTTTGGAAGATACACCGTTGCCGTTGTGTTTGCTGGTATCGTTACCTTGTAATAGAAAGTATTGTTTTCTATTCTCCATTCCGATTCGGCTACCCCATACATTGTATTCAATGATGCTTTCGCTTTGGTTAAACCTCCACCCGGATGTGGAGCAAAGATGATGTGTTTGTACCCGGGATTCAACGGATTGATTTGCAAACCTGCAGCATGTTGATAAAGCCACTGGCCTATTGCTCCATAGGCATAGTGGTTAAAGGAATTCATCCCCTCAATTATGGTTCCATCGGGCTTTTGCGTATCCCATCGTTCCCATATGGTAGTAGCTCCCATTGTAACCGGGTAAAGCCACGATGGATATTCCTTTCGGTTAAGCAATTTATATGCTAAGTCATCACGACCGATTATGGACAACGCGGGACACAGCAGGGGAGTTCCTAAAAATCCGGTTGTTAAATGGCCAAATCGACTGACATTTTCAGCAAAGTGATCGCCCGATTTACCAACCAGGTTTATTGGAATAAGATCGAAGGAAATAGCCATGGCATATGCCGTTTGTGTATGCGAAACCAATCGCCCGTTGGGTGTTACGTATTCAGCAACAAAGGCATCGCGAATTTTCTTAGCCAAATCACTATACTTAGAAGCGTCATCTGCATTCCCCAAAAGGGCTGCGGTTTTACCCAGCAATTCGGTTGAATACTTGAAGTAGGCTGTGGCAATTAAATCTTTTTCGGTGAATGCACCTGAATTATCGGGTCTGCCGGAATGATATGATAGCCAGTCACCCCAGTGCCAATGGCCTCTTTCATTCCAAATATAATTATCTCCGGCTTTTTTTGCCATATAATCAACCCAGGCTTTCATACTGGGATATTGAACTTCTAAAATGCGTAAATCGCCATAAGTCAAGTACATATTCCAGGGTACTATAACTGCAGCATCGCCCCAGCCTGTGGCACCCCCCATTCTATTATCCCACATATCGGGAATAACGTTTGGTACTTCACCGTTGGGTTGTTGATCAAGGGAAAGGTCGGCCAACCATTTTGTAAAAAAGGGAGCTACATTAAAATTAAAAGCAGCTGTTTGACTAAAAACCTGGGCATCGCCAGTCCAGCCCACACGTTCGTCGCGTTGCGGACAATCAGTTGGAATATCGAGAAAGTTGCTTTTTTGTCCCCATTGAATATTGCTTTGCAATTGATTAATCAGGGGGTCTGAACATTCGAAAAAACCTGTATGTTTCATATCGGAATGAATAACAATCCCGGTAATATCATCGAGCGTTGGTTTACCCGGATAGCCTTCCAGTTTTACATATCGAAAACCGTGAAAAGTGAAATACGGATCGTAAATTTCTTCGCCCTCACCACTCAAGATATAAACATTGGTAGCTTTAGCCGCGCGTAAATTCTTAGTATAAAAATTACCTTCCTTGTCGAGCACCTCCGCAAATTGCATGGTTACTTTATCGCCTTTTTTTCCTTTTACTTTTAAGCGCACGCGCCCCACAAAGTTCTGTCCCAAATCCATCACCAATTCACCTTTAGGGGTTTTAATTATTTCAATGGGTTTAATTTCTTGTATTGCTTTTACCGGAACACTGTTCGAAGCCACCAAAATATCTTTAGAATGATCAAGGATGATGGCTTTGTCCCAGTTTTTATCGTTAAAACCATTATTTGCCCAGCCCTTCATATCAATTCGGGCATCGTAAATTTCGCCATTGTAGATATCCGACTCAAGTATAGAACCATATGACACCTTCCAGTTGCTATTGGTAGCAATTACTTCAGAAGTACCATCAACGTAATCAATATGTAATTGAGCCAGAAGAGCAAGCTGGTTTCCATAATAAGCCTTACCGCCTTGCCAGCCTAGAAAACCGCGATACCAGCCATCACCAAGCATAGCACCAATGGTATTATTAGCCTGTAGCATGTTGGTAACATCGTATGTTTGGTATTGAATTCGTTTGCTATAACTGGTAAAGCCGGGCGTAAAAAGCTCATCGCCCACCTTTTTACCGTTAATATACAGTTCGTATATTCCCAATGATGTTGCATAAACACGTGCTCTTGCTATTTCCTTGCTGCTTTTAAATTCATGTCGGTAATATTGAACCGGCAACGATTTTTTGGGTTCAATTTTTTCCTTTTTTGTAATCCATGATGCTTGCCAAAGCGAATTGTCAAGTAGTCCCATTTCCCAAAAAGCCGGCTCGCTCCAAGCGCTAAGGTTTTGGTGGTTGTCCCAAACCCTTACCTGCCAATAGTAACGTTTGGCTGATTCTACTTCGGGACCAGCATAGGCCACCAAAACAGATTGTTGACTCATTACTTTTCCTGATGACCATAAAGGTTGACTTTCAAGATTATCAGGTGAATCAGCCACCCGAATTTCATACGCTTGCTGCAACACATTTTGCTGTTGCGACAGCAACTGCCAACTTAAACGAGGAATTTTTATGTCGATACCAATAGGGTTAATCCGGTACTCACATACCGGATTAACAACTTCTAATGGATTTGATGCAGCAGACAGACCAAAATGAATACATACAACAATTATTATTACTGTTGTCTTTAAACTTACCTTCATCTATTTTACTTCCATTCGATTTTTATGCTACAGCTATTTAAATTTAATTAGATACAAAGGACTTAAAGGTCCATCTGGAATTACATCGGGAGCATGTTGTCCAAAACCGCCATGGGCCGCCTCCCATTTTATTACATAACGGTGAGCATCATTTTCTGAACCGCCATTATCAAATGCGGTGCGAACACTCAAATCGGGGTTGGTGCTTATTTTTTTACGCAAATCTTCCGGGTACTTTGACTGAACTGCAGCTACTTTATCA
>SKHV01000423.1 GCA_007116765.1 Prolixibacteraceae bacterium
GGAACCAGAAGCGGAACCAGAAGCGGATGCAGAAGCGGATGCAGAAGCGGATGCAGAGGCACTTTCGTCGCTATCAACTTCAGCTTCGTTAGTGAATAGGGCATTGAGAGACCGGAATTGGAAACCGTAAGCCATAAGCAACAAGAATCCCATTACTTTGGGGTTGGCGGGGTTGAATACTTCGATGTACTCCTGATCAGACAGTGTATCTACACCATAGACCATGTTCCATTCTTCGGTAAGAATGATTCTTTTGGAATCTTTCATGCCGCGCATAGGAGTAAGGATACACTTTCGGCTTGAGCCTTCAAGGAAGGTATGTTCGAACTCCTTGTTGTAAGGCAAAGCACCATTAATGGCTTGATAGTTGTCGGTGTAAGCGTCATACGTCTCGTAAGACATATACATACGGGTTACTCGGCTTCTGATGCGCGGAGCTTTTTTGGCAGCCTTGCGATAGATATCTTTCAGCTTAGCAACTGCGTTGCTAGGATTGATATCACCGGTTGGGATTAGATTTCCTTTTACCTCAGAAACATTGCCTGCAGCTATTTCTTTGTTCAATATCGTCATCCAACCGTCGTTAACGGCTGCAACTGATTTCTTTTGTTCGTCGGTACCTGATTCCTTCAAGGCTATATCGCCCCAAAATGCAGCTTCGTCAACAAGGTCGTTGTTAACTCTGATCACTACACCTTCGAGGAAGTACTTTGCAAAAGGATGATCTTTTGGGTCAACCCCGTCCTTCATAAATGACCCCAAGTAGGTCTTGCGGTAAGACAAAGGCTCTTCTTCCAATTCAACCTGACCTATTTCTACTCTTAGGGTTCGGGGAATAAGAGCAGCTTTGTCTCCTTCAGGATCCCAATCCTTTTTATAAGGTTTGACAAGGCTTTTAAATTCCAGTTCGGTCATGGTGTGCTTGTCTTTGACACCCGCCAGAACGGTACATTTTTCAGTAAGCTCGTTTTCGCCTACTGCAAGCATAAGAAGTTCTTTTTCGTGCTTCTCAGCGTAAGCTTGAATATCTGTAATAACTACAGCATTTTTTGCGGCCATAATAGTGGTTATTTGTGGTTATTAAATTGTGGATTACTTTTTGCTACGAGCGGCAGCTATTGCGGCAGCCTCAGGATCGACCTTTACGGAAGTGTCTCCGAAGTCGCCATCAGCATCAGCGCCTTTGCCCTGGTCAGCGGATTTGTCTTTGAGAATGTCGTTCTCTGATTGGAGGGATGAATTTGCAGTGGTTAGTTGCGTGTTTTCTTCCTTCAGAGTTTCGATGGTAGTGTTGGCGGTATTTATTACTGCCTCTTTTGCGGTTACAGAGCTTTGTAGCTCTTCTATTTTGGCACCAAGGCCTGTTATTTTTTCTTGCTCAGCAGTAAGCTTTTGTTGGTGATCGGCCAAAGAGGCTTCAATTACAGAGAGTTGTTCCTCGTTGAGGAATACTCCTTCGTCGGTAGCTTCAAGGCTGTCCACTCCCAATGCTGCTGTGAGCATAGGCATCTTTTTATTCATAATAAAAAAGGATTTAGATTGAACTGAATTTTTATTGGGTACATCGTCGAGCAGATCAAGAGCGGTCTCTATAGAGCCAATGGCATCGATGAGACCAATCTCTAATGCACGAGATGCGAAGAATACTTTTCCGGTCTTCCATATTTCTGCATAAGGAGCTGCAGAGGGTCGGTTGCGTGAAATGTTGGCAATGAACATTTTTGCCAAAGGGTCCAGACTTTCGTCTTGTATGGTTTTGTAGTTTTCCGCCAGGGCATCGAAGTACTCCTTATTCTTATCGGGCGAATAGGAACTGTTGATGTCGTGGAATGTCACACCCATTTCTTCATAAAACTTGCGGTAATCGGCAAAGTAATTGGCCACGCCAATGCTTCCTATTTCGCAGGTTTCGTTTAGGGCTACAATTTTGTCTGCTGATGCCGAAAACCACATTCCTGCAGAGCAACACAGGCCATCAACCACAGCCACAGAGGGCTTGGACAAAGATTGAATTACATTGGCAGTTTTGGCCGTACCATCAACGGTACCGCCGGGGGTGTCAACCAATAGAATGATCTTAGATATTTTTGGATTAGCATCGGCATGCTTAAGCCAGTTTATGCGGTCGTTGTAACCGTAAGCACATAACCCGCCATTTTTTGTCATGGTACCCGTAAAGGGGATGATGGCAGCGGAGTTTTCCTCCGTTTCTTTGTCTGCTTCCTCCGGATAGTAGAAAGCATAAGGGTAGTTGACTATAGACCCGGCATAAGATTTACTCAACTTTTCTACTTTGTCCTCAGCATCGGGATTGTAATCTTCGTTTACCTTTTTGAAAAAAGCGGAAGCGAGCTGGTGATCATCGAGTACCTTAGCCAATAGAGGTACATTGGCAAGAGCCGCCCTGGGATCAATTGCCCAGGGACGGCCTAAGATTTGAGTGAAAAGAGTAATAGGGGTATTATCGTTATGCATGCGACTGCCTTTTATGTTTTACCTGTTATGGTTTTGATGTTAGCAGTCGCAATATTATAGGTAAATAATGGGGGCAAAAAGGACTTGAAATATTAGGTAAATAGTAACTTCTATTATGGAATTACAGTAAACCCTGTTAGGTATGTAACAGAAAGTTGTCTATTTAAAGAAAATACACCAGAATGGTTATTTATAATATTAATAGTACCTGTATCATTAACAATCAAATGCGAGCCACTTAATCCAGATGATGAGGACTCAATTTTATGTTGAACTCGACTATTTGGCCTGTATGCTTCAGGCATAAGAATGGGAACTGTTATGGAATTTTCATCAGTTGGTGCAATAGCGAGAAAAACAGTAACTTGAAAAACAGATGCAGTAATTCTTATTGCCGAGTATCTAATATGATATTCACCAGCTACATGGTGTAAGTATTGGTTGAATTTATTGCCTCCTTCAAGTAGGAGTCTAGAAACTTCAACCTTTTCAGTATTGTTATTATTCGTTTGGCGTTGTATTTCTAACAGATCGTTATGAGCAACGTCATTACCAGCTCCGGTAGGAAAGGTGGCTAAATCTTTAATTAATGCACACATAATAAATTGATTTAAGGGTTAAAAACTTCGTAAAATCTTTCAATGACACTGCTTGCTTTTCTTATATCGCCAGCAGAGTTGTAAGTACGTTTAGGGGGTATTATTTCAGAAAAAACAGCTCTGAATTCAATTATGGATTCGGACCAATTTGGGCCAACCACACCATGAGAGTATGTTGGAGTGTTGGCAATTTGAGAGAAAATGCCTGATATTTTGATTTCCCATCTTGTAAAAGTGTAATTTTCGGACGGTGTAGCCGATAATACAATTTCCTGTCCTACAGTGTACACTCCGGCTCCGGTAGCAGATCCGTTGGTGGCCTCAATTGAAACAAGTATTCCATCTTTTTCTTCCAGCTGTGCGATGTAAATTAAATCCTCTGCTGGCATTTCGAAAGAATAATCAGCATCGGAGGAAATAATTTGAGCATCTTTTCGCCAATGAAGGAAGTTGTACCTGGCTAGTGGTACAGCATTGATGTTTACTTGCTCGGTAGCAGAATAATTTCCTTCTCCTGTAAGGGTTGAAGCATTAGCGATGCTGGGTATAAGTTGAAGGGAGTATTTGTCGGAAAGCTGAAGCAAGGGAAGCAGTCCGCTATAATCGAAACTCAAATCAAATCCCGAATATTGGGTAAGCCTTCCGGGATGGATCAACTTGGATAATAGTTTCATATTTGGCACTACCAAAACTTCACCATACAGCAAATGTATGCGAACCATAAATCTGTTGAGCTGATTGGCATATATATTAGAGTACACTAGAGGGAGTATTTTGGCAATTCTGAAAGATATTTTGTACTTATATATTATGCCGTTGCCAGTTTCGTCGGAATTGTCCGAAAAAGATATTGACCTCTCAGAAAAGACAACTTCTTGAAATTCTTTACCCGGTAATGGCAGTATATCAGAAGCCTCAAAATCAGGTGTATACTCAAAATTGGCAAGGTCTGACATGGGCAAAATCTCTACTTTACAGATCTTTGCATTTATGCTTTGTGGGGTGTTTGAAAAAAAGGACATAGGGGCAACGGCTTAAGGGTAAAAAAATCAAACTTTTTCCAAAGTTTTGTATAAAGTAAATTTTTCGTGACTACGATCCCAGCTCTTTTTTATCATTTCGTAGTTGATATGATTTTCCGGGATATTGTATAGAGTGAAAAATGAGCGTATGGCGTCTGATTGTCTCTGACCTGCCATACACATACCCAAAATAAAGGTATGTGCTCTTATTTTAAAAAGACGGTTAAGTTCTCGTCTTACCTTGTGTTGCTGGCTGGGGCTTAAATAATTTCTGAATAATGGATTGATACGTTTATTGTCGATTCGAAACCAGGGAACCAGTAATGATATGCGTCTGTAGTTGGGATAAGGAGCAGCCGGGACTTTGTCGTAGTTTAAATTGAGTATATATTTAAGACTCTCAAAGAGCTGATCTTGCTGTTTTATTTCAATAAAATCACCTTGCGATTGATATTCAGCAATGAGAAACTCATGCAAGTGCGGTGGCACGTCTAAGTATAAAACCCCTTTCATACGTTTTTTTCTTGTAAAAATACGGATAAAAACGGACAGAAGTACCATATTTGGAGACATTTGTTGTATTTATTGCACCAACTGTTGCGAAAATTAAAACATTTGGAATATTTACAAAAAAAAGTTTTTTTTCAGGAATTTCAAAAGGGTACCCCTTTTTTCTTACAACCGTTACAACCTCACAACCAAAACTTGTAACGTACACATATATAGGTAATTACAGCGAAATAATGTTTACAACCAATATGTTTGTGGTTGTAGGTTTGTTAACAACTTTTTTAGTTATTAACAAACTCACAACCTTTTACAACCA
>SKHV01000427.1 GCA_007116765.1 Prolixibacteraceae bacterium
TCATAGATTTGTGGTTTTACCCATGGGTCTAAACCTGCAGTTGCTCTTTGTGGAACATAAAACATACCAGGGTGTCCGTTGGCATCACCACCGCGAGCTGGGTCTTTAGTTAAATCTTCAATTTTTGGACCCCACGACAAAGAGCTAGTTGGTCCATAAGTAAAGTTTGCTCCTTGAGCATACTTTTGTTGGTAATCGGGCACTCTCGAAATTACATCGAAACTGCTGTTGTGGCTAATGTTAACTACCGCTTTGCCAATTTGGTTGTTAGCACCGCTTTTGGTGTTAATAATTACCACGCCGTTCGATGCCCTGATGCCGTAAAGTGCTGCAGCCGATTGTCCTTTAAGTATGGTAATACTTTCGATATCGGCGGGGTTAATGTCAACAGCACGGTTGGCAATGTCAGAACCGGTTACACTGTTTCCGGTAGAAAATGGTGCAGTTGATGAAATAGGCATACCATCAACAACGTAAAGTGGTTGGTTGTTACCTGTAAACGATCGGGCACCACGAATCGTTATTTGCGATGATGCTCCGGGCATACCACTTGAAGGCTTGATGTCGACACCGGCTAACTTACCTTGAAGGGCAGTGTTAATGTTAGAGTTTCCGGTACGTATCAGATCCTCGCTGCTAACATCCTGAACAGCATAGCAAAGTGCTTTTCTTTCACGGCGAATGCCCATGGCAGTTACTACAACTTCGTCCATTGCAATTGCATCGGCTCCTAACAATACGTTAATTTGGGTACGGCCTGCAATAAGCTCTTCTTTTGTTTCCATACCTACAAACGAAAACACCAATGTGTTGGCATCTTCGGGTACGTTAAGCGTATAGCTACCGTTAATGTTAGTTACAGTACCTATGCTTGTACCTTTCACCACTACCGAAACTCCCGGTAATGTACTTCCATCGTCAGCATCAGTTACCGTACCGGTAATTGTGCGACTTTGGGCAAAAACAACATGCATACTGCATAATATTATGCATGTTAGTAATAGCGCAATTTTTCTCATACAAATCATTTTTATGGATTAATAAAAGTCTAAATTTTAATTTTCATACGACTGTTAAAATTAGTTAATTATTTTTATACTTCACAATCTATTCATCATTTTTTAATCATTAAAATACGTTATTCTTCTTTAACATTCTTTTTATAATTGCTTTTTACAAAAAATGTTCAATTATTTAATAGAATATATTTTTGGCTTCGATTATTAAAACCTAAAAATAGTTAAAAAAAGGTAAAAGTAGTGTTGAAATGGCAGTTAATATTTATAAATATTAACAAAATGTAAACATGAAGGGAGTAGTTATGACTGATGTCATGTTTTAGGTGTGTTTTGAACTTAGCGTTTACGGATTCTTAAATTTTGACCAATGGATAGAGAGCCTGTATTGGTAATATTGTTTAATTTTTGAATCTCAGATGCCGTAACACCGGGATATTTTCCTGCAATATCCCACAAGTTATCACCCCGTTTCACAGTATAATATTCATACGAGGGATCGAGCGGCTCGTTTTGTGTTGAAGTTGTGGTGTTTTTGCCGGGTGTTTTTCCTATAGCATTTTGCTTTTGTTGAAAGCTCATGGTATTGAAACTTTTGTAGTGGTCGGCTTTGCCGTCGGGTACATAAATGGTAAGTCTTTGTCCTACACGAATGAGATTTCCTCTAATGTTGTTCCAGTACCGAAGGTCTGATGCTCTTACATTGAACCATTCTGAAATGAAACCTACATTATCACCCGATTTTACCGTGTAATGCACGATGGTTTTTCCTTGTATATTAACCGGAGTATATTGATGTGCAGTTTGACTTGGATTTTTAATCTGATTGTTTGGGAAAAACTCGTCGCGATTATAGGCCATGATGTTGTTTTCAATGTCGATGAACCGACCAACCGATTCCTGTGGCAATCGGAGCGGGTAGGGTTTATTGTTAGTGGCAGGTATCACGTCGGTTCGGTACATAGGGTTTAGGTCTCGAAGCATTTCAATGTCGAGTTTCATGTTAAATGCAACTTGCTCAAGGTGTAAATAGTCTGATACCATAATCGTGTCGGTTATGATACTAAACGAAGGATTTTGCGGGCTTATGTCGTGTAGCTTGTAATAGTTCATGGCATAAGTAGCTGCAATTAGCGCCGGCACATAGCCACGTGTTTCGCGCGGCAAGCGGTAGTAGATTGACCAGTAATCCCTTGTGCCTCCCGAGCGCCTTATGGCTTTATTTACATTGCCGGGACCACAGTTGTAGGCCGCAACTACCAAATGCCAATCATTATATATATTGTATAGGTCTCTCAAATATTGAGCGGCGGCTTCGGTTGCTTTTAGCGGATCTCGACGTTCGTCGACAAATGAGGTAATTTCGAGCCCGTACATTTTTCCGGTACCGTACATGAATTGCCAAAGTCCACTGGCTCCAACTCGTGAAAGTGCTCGTGCATTGAGTGCACTTTCAATCACAGCCATGTATTTCAGTTCTAATGGCAAATTGTATTTGTCGAGTACTTCTTCAAACATGGGGAAATAGTAATTAGCCAGACCCAGCATTACTTCCATTTGTCCTTTTCTCCTTTCGGTGTAAAGCACAATCATGTTCTTTACCGTGTTGTTGTATGAAAGGTCAATTGCAGAATTCAACGCAGCTAGCCTTTGTATATAAATTGAGTCGGGTAGTGGTGTTCCCGGGGCAAGAGCTTCTTGGCTGTCGTCCATGTCGGTAAACAAATGCAGGAGCGAGTCGGGAGTCACTCTGTCGTTTATGTTATATGCATTACGGACAAACCAGCTGTTGGCCATACTGTCCATTTTTTCGGTAAAAATATCGTCGAGAAATTCGTTCGGATATGCCTTGAATGTATCGAGTCTCCCCGCAGAGTCAATGCGTACTACTTCGATACGTTTCATCGGTTTTATTCGAAGTGGTTCGTTGGCAAAAAGGGTATTGGGAAATATAATGGCTATAATAATTATAGGTAAAATCGAAATAAATGCTAATCGTTTCATCGGTTTCTGTTTTCTTGAGTTAATAATTACCTGTTGGAATAAGATTATGCTTCTTTAACTTTCAGTCTACCCGCATGGAACTCGCATACAATCACTATACTGTATGAGGAACTTGCTCGTCGTACTCGTTTCATACACTAATCATCACCGTTTTTAAAAATTCAAAGTTAAAGCTGCTCCTATAAATGGTTTTCCGGTGGTAGGTTCAATCATGGGCTGTAGGTTAAAGGTCAAATCTTCCGAAATATCAAAATCAAGGAAATGTGCATTTACATTGGCATCAACAATATTCAGTAAATAGAATGCAGCAGTACCAATAATTACTAGTGTGCGCTGCCTGCTGTAATATTCAATTTTTTGCATTATTGATTGATTCAGTGTGCCAGGGGGATTGAATTCATCAATTTCCATGTTCAAAAGCTCGTTGTAAAAAGTTGTGTTGGGGTTATTGTCGTTGAGGTGATAGTATGCTTTTTTGTAATTTAGGTAATAGCTGTTGTTCCAATCAATTCCGTATGCAAAAGCAGCAAAACCTGCATATATAAAAGGTGCTTTCCATGCCTGTCCGTTGTAAATTTGTCCTAAACCCGGCAGTACAGCCGAATACATGGTGGCTTTGCGGGGTAGGTGTATTTTTTCAGGTTCTTCGAATTCGTCTGTTTCAGGTTTTGAATTTATAGTGATGCTTTCTTTAATGGGCGTTGAGAATGCTGTAGTATCAGGCATGGCCTGATTGTCCTCTGTTTGTGCACTAGCAAGTATATACACTAAACAAAGGAGCATGGATAATATGCCCGTTATGATTGTTTTCAAGCTGATAACTGAATTACTTTAATTTGTCAAGAACACCAATTATACGTTCCAAATCATTTGCTGAGTCGAATGGTATAACGATTCGCCCCTTTCCTTTATTGTTGATTTTGAAGTCAACGTTGGTGTCGAAATGTTTAGAAAGGTGGTTTTTGAGTTGCTCGTATTCGCGTGGAAATTTTGAAGCAGGTGTTTTTTCTTGTTTTGCATTATCGCTTGCTTCTTCTGAATTGATTTTGCGGACAATTTCCTCAATTTTGCGTACCGAAAAATCATAAGTAACAATTTGCTTGTAAAGCATTATTTGTGTTTCGGGGTCTTTCACGTTGATAATGGCACGTGCATGGCCCATTGATATTTCGCGCTGGCGTATTGCTTTTTGAATAACAGCCGGAAGTTTCAGCAACCTGAGATAGTTCGATATGGTTGAACGTTTTTTTCCCACACGTTCGCTCAGTGTTTCCTGTGTAAAGCTGCATTCGTCAATTAAACGTTGGTAACTGAGTGCTACTTCAATGGAATCGAGGTCTTCGCGCTGAATGTTTTCAACCAGTGCCATTTCAAGCATGTTGCTATCGTCCGATTCACGAATATAAGCCGGTATTCTAGTAAGTCCGGCTATTTTCGAAGCTCTGAAACGGCGTTCTCCTGCAATTATCTGGTATTTATCTTCACCGGTTTTGCGTAAGGTGAGTGGCTGGATAATACCCATTTCCTTAATCGACTTCGATAATTCGGACAGTGCTTCTTCATCGAAAGTGGTACGCGGTTGCCAGGGGTTAGCTTCAATATCGCTAATATTTATTTCGTTGATGGCTGCTCCGGCTTTTTGTACTTCATCAGCATCGCTCATTAAAGCACCCAACCCTCTTCCTAATGCATTTCTTTTTGCCATTTCTTAATTTATATATAGAAACTTGTAATTCAAATTAATTGCTTGACACCTCAACTTTGTTATTCTCTATTATTTCTTTAGCCAGATTCAGGTGGTTAACCGCCCCTTTCGAAGAAGCATCGTAAAGCAAGGCCGGCTTGCCATAGCTGGGAGCTTCGCTAAGCCTTATGTTACGCTGTATTACGGTTTCGA
>SKHV01000273.1 GCA_007116765.1 Prolixibacteraceae bacterium
ATTTCTTTAGCCAGATTCAGGTGGTTAACCGCCCCTTTCGAAGAAGCATCGTAAAGCAAGGCCGGCTTGCCATAGCTGGGAGCTTCGCTAAGCCTTATGTTACGCTGTATTACGGTTTCGAATACCATGCTTTGGAAGTGGCGTTTCACCTCTTCGTAAACCTGGTTCGATAGGTTTAGGCGCGAATCGTACATGGTTAGCAGGAAACCTTCTATTTGAAGATCTGGATTTAACCTGCTTTGGATTATTTTTATGGTATTGAGTAATTTACCAAGCCCTTCGAGTGCAAAATATTCGCATTGAACCGGAATGATTACCGAGTCGGCAGCGGTGAGTGCATTTACCGTAATCAAGCCCAGCGAGGGCGAGCAGTCAATCAGTATGAAATCGTATTCCGGTTTCAGTGCATCGGTAACTTCCTTTAAAATTTTTTCGCGTTCGGGCATGTTCAGCATTTCTATTTCTGCCCCAACCAAATCAATATGCGATGGAATCAGTTCCAATCCCTCAATTTCGGTTTTAAGGGTAGCGCTTTTGGGTTCAATTTTATCGATAATGCATTCGTAAATACTGTTTTCAATAGTTTTTAAGTCGAATCCCAAACCCGAAGTGGCATTGGCCTGCGGGTCGGCATCAATGAGCAGTACTTTTTTCCCAAGCACAGCTAAACTGGCCGATAAATTTATGGCTGTTGTTGTTTTACCTACTCCTCCTTTTTGGTTCGCTAATGAAATTACTTTACCCATTTTATTCCTTTTTTTGTATCCCAAAAATAATACTTTAACTTAGAATGCCATCAATAAGAATAGCATTTGTTCGCTTTGTTGATATATTTCTTCTAATAAGGGTCAACATCGATGTTGAATATTACCGAGGCGTTTCCGTTGCCCGATTTGATTTTGTTAATTGCTTCAAATAATATGTTTTTCATTGTGGCCGGCGGGGTGCTTTTATCCAGTTTAAGTCTTATCATTAATTGATAGTATTGCTGTACACGGCTTATGAGGTGAAACTCGGGTCCCAGCATGTTGTCCTTGAACGTACTGCGTATTTCAGTAGCTAATTGCTTTGATGCTGCGATGGCCTTGTCGCGGTTTTTGTGTTTTATGTTGATGTAAATGAGCCTGTACCATGGTGGGTACCTGAATATTTTACGCTCGTTGATGTAGAGCTTGAAAAGGCCTTCGTAATTATTTTCTTTAACGAGCTCAATTACTTTGTGTTGGGGTTGTGATGTTTGAATAACTACTTTTCCTTGTTTGCTTTTTCGTCCGGCACGCCCGCTAACCTGTGCCATTAATTGAAAAGCTCGTTCAAATGAGCGGAAATCGGGATAGTTGAGCATGTTGTCGGCGTTTAGTATCCCCACTAAACTCACATTTTCGAAATCGAGCCCCTTGCTTATCATTTGAGTGCCCACCAATATTTGGGTTTTGCCTGTGGCGAAACTGTGTATCACTTTTTCATAGCCGGTTTTACTGCGCGATGCATCGAGGTCGAGACGCCCGACTTTAACATCGGGGAAAAATATTTTCAGTTCGTCTTCGATTTTTTCGGTGCCAAAGCCTTTGGTTTGCACATCGGCCGAGCCGCACTGTGGGCATTGGCCGGGCAGGTTGTTCGTAAAACCGCAATAGTGGCATTGCAGGTTGTTGAAAAATTTGTGGTAGGTTAGGCTTACATCGCAATGTTTGCAGGCCGGTATGTAGCCGCAGGCTCGACATTGGATAAAGGGCGAAAAACCTCGCCTGTTTTGGAACAGGATTATTTGCTCATCATTTTCAAGTGCATTTTCCATTTCGCTAAAAAGCAACGGAGTAAAATGCGACTTCATCAGTTTGCGTTTGTAAGCATCTTTTATGTCGGCAATCACTATCTCGGGCAGTTCAATTTCGTGGTGCCTGCGCTTCAGTTGCACGTAGCCGTATTTATTTGTTTTGGCGTTGAAGTACGATTCGAATGAGGGGGTGGCAGTTCCCATCAAAACCTTTGCTCCGTGCAGTTTGCCAAGCACAACAGCTGCATCGCGGGCATTGTAACGGGGCGCAGGGTCGTATTGCTTGTACGATGTTTCGTGTTCCTCGTCAACGATGATGAGCCCTAGGTTTTTGTAGGGCAAAAACAGCGATGAACGGGCACCAAGTATCAGCCGGTATTTTTCGTTGTTGTTTTCCGTGTTGTAATCCTGAACTTTGTTCCATATTTCTACCCGTTCGGCATCGCTGAATTTCGAGTGGTAAATGCCGGCTTTACTGCCAAATACTTTGGTGAGCCGGGTAATTATTTGCGAGGTAAGGGCAATTTCGGGCAGCAGGTAAAGTACTTGTTTTCCTGTTTTTAATTGCTCTTCAATCATTTTTATGTAAATCTCGGTTTTGCCGCTGGCTGTAATGCCGTGCAGCAAAACCACATCTTTGTTCCTGAATTGCCCGTGAATTTCGTTGAGGGCGTGTTCTTGGTATTTGTTTAAATTACTAATTGCAGCGTAACTATTGCTTTCGGCAAGACGGTCAATTTCAATGTCTATTATTTCAATGAACTTCCTTTTTTCTAGTGCTTTAAGAGTGCTTTCGCTGCATGCGCTTTTATCTAAAAGTTCTTTTTTGGGTGTGGAGGGTAATTTCCCCGGGGCAAAATGGTTCAATTCATTCAAAATAAGCATGAACAGGTCGAGTTGCTTTTTTGCTTTTTTCATGCTGTCGAAAGCCAGTTCAAAATCGTCTTCACCAACCAGCGTGTCTGAAACTTTAACGTGGGCTATGGTTTTGGGGCGGTAACGTTCCTTTATTTTTTCTTCAACATGAACTGCTCCTTTTGCCAATAAGGATTTTATTACCGGATAGGCATTGTTTCGTTTTGTGAGCGAACAAACCTGCTGAATACTGGCTTTGTTTTGCTTTTGCAAAAACTGAAGAACCGATTCTTCGGTAGGGGTGAGGCTTTCGCTTTCAGTATCGAAATTTGTATCGGGCTCAATGGTGGTTTGGCTTTCGAGTTTAAGCCCGGCCGGTAAAGCTGCCTTCATTATTTCGCCTTCGGAACACATGTAATAGCCCGAAAGCCATTCCCAAAACTTGAAAATGAGCGGTGTGATTACCGCTTGTTCGTCAAGTACAAGTTCTATGGGTTTGGTATCGTATATGGGTTGCTCCAAATGGATTTTTTTGACCAGTGCCGTGTATAGTTTCCGGTTGCCAAATTGCACTATCACCCTTTTGCCTTCGCTTACTTCGTTTTCGAAGTTTTCGGGCACATGATAAGTGAAAACCTGTTGTAGGGGTACAGGCAAAATTAAATCGACGTATGTTTTTGCTTCGCTCACAGTTTTCAAAAGTAATTTTTTCAACTTAAAAGAATGGCATGCAAGAGTTTTACTTATTCACAAAAAAGTTTCTTTGTTGAAAACTTTTACCGGCTGCCCATGGTCATGAGGAATACCCCGGTAATGATTCCGGCCAGAAAAATGCTTTTCCGTTTGATGTTCTTTTCTTTGAAGAATAGTGCTGCAAATATAAACGGGATAACTACTCCGCTTCTTCGTATGCCCGACAGGATGGATATCAGTGCTTCGGGGTAGCTGAGCGCATAGAAATAGAAGAAATCAGTAAGCACCAGGAATACTCCAATAAAGGGGATGCTCCAGCGCCACTGGAAAGGAGTGGTTTTTTTTCTTTTAGGGTACCAAAGGATAATGAGTATCAAGCCCATCATTATTAGCTGATAAATACCGCTCCATGTTTGAACCGATAGGCGGTCAATTGCTTGTACTATGTATTTGTCGTAAAGTCCGCTGGCAGAGCCCAATAGTGTTGCAATTACAATGAGAAAAACCCATTTGTTTTTTCTGAAATTAATGCCTTCGAGCTTTCCGGTTGTTGAAAACAGGTAGAAAAAAGTAAGTGTTATGAGCAGACCGGCCCATTGCAGCGCGTTGAGTTTTTCTGAAAAAATTATTAATGCGCCCAGCAGCGTCCAAAACGGGGCTGTTGCCCTTATGGGGGTTACGATGGTGAGTGGCAGATGTTTTATGGCGAAAAATGCGGTAATCCAGCTCGAAAGCACAATGGCTGCTTTGAGTGCAATGAGCAGGTGTTCTTTTGAGCTTAAGTGGGGAACAAATAAATCAATGCCCTGAAAAAAAACGGGATTGACGAATGAGCCTGTTATTACAGGAATGTAAAAGAGTATAGAGCTGCTTAATATTGAAATGAAAAGCACGGGCAATACTGCGTTCCCGTTAAGCGATTTCTTTTTGAAAATATCGTAAATGCCCAGTAAAACGGCGGCAATAACACCTAATAATCCCCACATGTGATTTTATTTTGGCGGCAAAAGTAGTAAAAAGTTGGATGCTGGATGCTGGATACTGGATGCTGGATGCTGGTTTGTCGATAAACAACGATTGATAAAATAAACGACCAATATGTTTATTTGTAGTTTTTATGATATTTCCAATCCGGTTTTTTTACTAATTCAATCAGAGGAGATTCCTGATTATTCCTAAATCTGCTTTTACCTACAAGATAAGGCTCAATCTTTGAATTTACTTTCCTGGTCAAACTCCATATTTTCCGGCTAAATAATCATCCTCCATTTCTGTTACAATCATTACATCGATATCACTATCATCTGTAGCTGTGTTTGACAAATAACTACCGTACAAATATGCCTTGTCAATGCTTACTCCCTCGGAGCGTAATATGAAAATGTATTTTTTCAATATATCTATAACCTCGCTTTTAGCCATTTTAATAAGTGTTTTGTCTGTTCTAAATATTCATTAACTTTTAAAATATCTGGTAATAATGGATTATAATCACGATAACTAAAATATCAAAGTTACTAAAACAATCATAGAGTTGATTCTGTATTTAAAATTTTTATTCAATGTTGTACGGTTAAGC
>SKHV01000042.1 GCA_007116765.1 Prolixibacteraceae bacterium
AGCCTTCATCACTACCCTGTCTGATGATGAGGTCTGATTTTGATCCGCGCATTACCGAAAAATGGGTGTCGCCTCCACCTTCGGGTGCAGCATAATCCCACACTACCGAAACTTTAGCATGTAAACCCTTTAGAGTATAATGCGTTTCGCCGTTAGCAAAAATCTGCATGGTGTTGTTATCGTCGATAACATCGTGAAGATAATCAGGAACTTCATTTAATCCGGTTACTTCTAAAAACTGAGGCACGGTAACAGCTGTAGTCCAACGTTTGGCATCGTACACTTCAACATCGGTTTTGTAATTAATTACCACATCGGGGAAACAAATCCATTGAATTAAATCAACCAAATGAGTAGTTACATCAATAATACCTTCGCCTTGAGTATTCACATCGAAATACCATGGCGGG
Source organism: Prolixibacteraceae bacterium (assembly GCA_007116765.1). Lineage (GTDB taxonomy): Bacteria > Bacteroidota > Bacteroidia > Bacteroidales > Prolixibacteraceae > Roseimarinus. The sequence goes on from SKHV01000042.1 coordinate 411, forward strand.
CGTTGCAATACCGAACCTGCTACATATTTGAAGAAATGATGAACACTTTCCTTAACCACAGCCGGATTTTCGGGCGTGCCTTTTACAAGGGTACCAAACACCTTATAATTTTGAGCTATTTTGCGTTGTAGCCTGCTGGTTATCTCGTATCGCTCGGTCATAATGTCGTAAAGCAGCACATTATTGTTTTCTGCAACTTCGAAAGCTTTTTCGAGCAAAGCAAAGCTTTCGCTGTCGATTACCATGGGCTTGTCGGCCAACACATTTAAGCCCGCCTCTACCGATCGATATATACCGTTTGTTTTCTTCCTGTTATTGCCGGCTAAAACCACTACATTTCCTTTACGTTCAGCTATCATTTTTTCTAAAAAATCGTCGCCAAGGTAAATTTCAGTATTCCACGATGTAGGATTCTCCTGTCGTGTATTAAACGACTCAATACGCCTCATATGAAGCTCAACATCGGGGGTTTCGGGCGCATAAACATGCACCTGAGGGTGAACCTGTCGATACATTTCTTTCTGAATCAATGCGGCATGAAAATGACCCGGATTTAGTGTAATAATTTTAACTTCGTTTTCGGCTCCTGTAAAAAGATTGTCGGCTGAATGTCTGCATGATGCCAATTGCATAATAATGAGTAATAGCAAAAGAAGAGATGTCGAAAATTTCATATACTTATTATTTGTTAAAAGGTAAAAATACAAAAAAAATAGATAATTCTTAATAGAAATGCCTTTTTACTATATTTGCACCGCTAATAATTCTTAATGTATAAATACACCGTTATGATTATATTCTTTCATGTGCCGGGCGGCAACTACATTGCTGTCAGTTCAGATCAATCTTTTATAGATACCGATATCGAAAAACTCAAATGGCTGTTTGGAAATGCCAAATTGATTGACAAAACCGAAATTGAAGGTTGGTTCATAGGCCCACGCAAGGAAATGCTTACTCCCTGGAGCACCAATGCTGTTGAAATTACCCAAAACATGGGCATTTCGGGCATAATTCGCATAGAAGAATACATGAAGGCAAAAGATGAAAAAACCGCTTTCGACCCCATGCTGCAACGCATGTACAAAGGGCTCGACCAATCGGTTTTCAGCATAAACAAACAACCCGAACCCATAATTAATGTTGAAGATATTGCAGCCTACAATCAACAAGAAGGACTGGCTCTGAGCAACGATGAAATTTCCTACCTTGAATCGGTTTCAAAACAATTGAACCGCCCCCTTACCGATAGCGAAGTATTTGGTTTTTCGCAGGTAAACAGCGAACACTGCCGCCACAAAATTTTCAACGGTACTTTTATTATCGACGGCGAAGAAAAAGAACTTTCGCTTTTTAAACTCATTAAGAAAACCACGGCTACCAACCCCAATAAAATTGTTTCGGCATATAAGGATAACTGCTCCTTTGTTGAAGGTCCGGTGGTTGAGCAATTTGCACCACACACGCAGGATAAACCCGATTTTTTCGAGGTAAAAGATATCAAAACCGTGCTTTCGCTTAAAGCCGAAACACACAATTTCCCCACTACTGTTGAGCCGTTTAACGGTGCAGCTACCGGAACAGGGGGCGAAATACGCGACCGCATTGCAGGGGGGAAAGGGGCACTGCCCATTGCCGGAACAGCGGTTTACATGACTGCTTACCCACGCCTTGGCGAAGACCGCGAATGGGAAACACAAAACCCCGCACGCCAGTGGTTGTACCAAACCCCCGAAGAAATACTCATAAAAGCATCGAACGGGGCCAGCGACTTTGGCAACAAATTCGGGCAACCGCTTATTAACGGCAGTGTGCTTACTTTCGAACATTTCGAAAACAACAAAAAATTTGCTTTCGACAAGGTAATTATGCTTGCCGGCGGTATTGGCTTTGGTAAAAAAGTCGACAGCCTGAAAGACACCCCCGAACCCGGGCAAAAAGTAGTTTTGCTGGGTGGCGATAACTACCGTATTGGAATGGGCGGTGGCGCGGTTTCGTCGGTAGCAACAGGCGAGTTCGAGAATAAAATTGAACTGAACGCCGTGCAACGTGCCAACCCCGAAATGCAAAAAAGAGTGTATAACGCTATTCGTGCTTTAAGCGAAGGCGACAATAACCCAATTGTTTCGATTCACGACCACGGCGCAGGTGGCCACTTAAATTGCCTTAGCGAATTGGTTGAAGAAACCGGTGGCGTTATAAACATTGACGAATTACCGGTGGGCGACCCTACCCTTTCGCTGAAAGAAATTGTGGGCAACGAATCGCAGGAGCGCATGGGCTTGGTGATTAAAGAAGAACACATTGACACCCTCAGAAAAATTGCCGAACGCGAACGGGCACCCATGTATGTAATTGGCGAAACTACCAACGACATGCAGTTCACTTTCCAAAAAAATGAAACAGGCGAAAAGCCCATTAACTGGAAACTGGAGCACATGTTTGGCAGCCCTCCCAAAACCATTATGAACGACAAAAGGGTTGAAGCAAATTTTGCCCCGGTTCAGTATTCAAAAGAAGAAATCCAACATTATACCGAGCAGGTTCTGCAACTCGAAAACGTAGCGTGCAAAGACTGGCTCACCAATAAAGTTGACCGCTCGGTTACAGGCCGCATTGCCAAACAGCAAACTGCCGGCGAGCTGCAATTACCTCTTAACAACCTGGGAGTAATTACCCTCGACTACCGCGGTAAAAGCGGGCTTGCATCGTCGATAGGGCATGCACCGGCTGCCGGGCTCATTAATGCTGCCAACGGTTCAATACTCTCGATTGCCGAAGCGCTGACCAATATTATTTGGGCACCAATGGCCGACAAAATGCGCAGCATAAGCATGAGCGCCAACTGGATGTGGCCTTGCAAAAACGAAGGCGAAGATGCCCGCATATACGACGGGGTGCAAGCTGCCAGCGATTTTGCCATTGCACTGGGAGTGAATATTCCTACTGGAAAAGACTCGTGCTCAATGACCCAAAAATACAAGGACGATGTAGTGTACTCGCCCGGAACGGTTATTATTTCGGCTTCGGGCGAAGTGAGCGACGTGAAAAAAATAGTAGAGCCGGTATTGGTCGACGAAAAACCTTTGTTCTACCTCGATTTTTCGAAAGCCCCGAAAGAACTTGGTGGTAGTGCCTTTGCTCAAGCTGTGAATAAACTGGGAACCACAACCCCAACCGTTACCGATGCTGCCTACTTTTTAAAAGCATTCAATGCCATACAGCAAGTAATCGAAGATGAAAAAATATACAGCGGCCACGATGTTGGCGGCGGCGGGCTCATTACCTCGCTGCTCGAAATATGTTTCTCGAACAACCACAGCGGACTTGCGCTCGACCTTAGTGCGCTTGGCGAGGCCGATACCGTAAAACTGTTGTTTGCCGAAAACCCGGCCATTATTTTTCAGGCCGACGAACAAACAGCCAAGGCTTTAAATTCTCAAGGCATCGAGGTTGTTAAAATTGGAAACCCGGTAAGCCAACAAACCGTTACTCTCAAAAACAACGGCGACGAACACGTTTTTGATGTGCCAAGCTTACGCGACCTGTGGTTCAAAACATCGTACCTGCTCGACCGCAAGCAAAGCACCCCTGCACTGGCACTTGAGCGTTTCGAAAATTACAAGAAAAACGAACTGAAATACGATTTTGGCAACTTCGATGGCATAGCGGCAAGCTTTGGTATTGACCTTAACCGACGGACTGAAAGCGGTATAAAAGCAGCCATTATTCGCGAAAAAGGCGTGAACGGCGACCGCGAAATGGCTTACAGCCTCTACCTTGCCGGTTTCGATGTGAAAGATGTGCACATGACCGACCTTATTGCAGGTCGCGAAGACCTTAGCGACGTGAGCATGATAGTATTTGTTGGCGGTTTCTCGAACTCCGACGTGCTTGGCTCGGCCAAAGGTTGGGCCGGAGCTTTTAAATACAACGAAAAAGCCCGTGTGGCACTCGAAAATTTCTACAAACGCGAAGATACCTTAAGCCTTGGGATATGTAACGGTTGCCAGTTAATGGTTGAGCTCAACCTGGTTTATCCCGGCATGAAACAAAAACCGGTAATGCAGCACAACAGCAGCCACAAGTTCGAATCGAGCTTTTTGAATGTTACCATTGAGCCCAATAAATCGGTAATGATGGGCAGCCTGGCAGGAAAAACCCTGGGTGTTTGGGTTGCACACGGCGAAGGAAAATTCAGTTTGCCCGCCGGCGAAGAGGCTTACAATATTACCGTAAAATATACCAACAAAGGTTATCCGGGCAACCCCAACGGGTCCGATTTCGATACCGCAGGGATTTGCTCGGCCGATGGACGCCATTTTGCTATGATGCCGCACCTTGAACGTGCAGTATTCCCTTGGCAATGGGGCTACTACCCTGACAACCGAAAAACCGACGAAATCACCCCGTGGGTTGAAGCATTTGTAAATGCCCGCGACTGGATTTTTGAGAAGAAATAGAAACTCTATGTTTAAGAAAA
>SKHV01000460.1 GCA_007116765.1 Prolixibacteraceae bacterium
AACTGTATCCGTTGGTGTATAATGCTTTTTTGGGTATATTTGGAGTCTGAAAAAAGCAAAAAGGCTTCAAAGTTTCGTTTATATTGAAGTTGGGCAACATACAAAAAAAAACTCACGCGCAAACAGGCACATTTGGTTTTTGCCGACACGCAATGCCAACGCTGAAAAACCAAAAGAGCCTGTTTTTTGCCAACGCTCGGACAGACAAACGAAAAGAATAAAGTAAATTTGAAACTTGGAAAATTGAAATAATATAAATGACGACAAAAACGGAAGCAAAACAGTTTCAATATGAAATACAAAGCTATCAGGAGGACTGTGTTACAAACATTACCAGTCTTTTTGAAAGCCTTCGCCAAAAAGTGAATTTTGGTGAGGTTCTGACGGCACACCACAAAAAGAACAAATACAATTTTCCAGTTCAAGACACTAAAAACATTGACATAATGATGGAAACGGGAACGGGTAAAACGTTCACGTTTATCAAAACCATTTTTGAACTGAGTAAGCATTTCGGCTACAAAAAATTTATCGTTCTTATTCCGACAGTTCCAATCAGAGAGGGAACAAAAACAAACTTAGAGGACACCAAAGATTATTTTAAAAGCTTTTACGCCAATGAGAAAGAAAAGGAAATTGAAACCTTTGTTTATGAAGGTGGAAACATTTCAGCCGTTAGACAATTTATCGGCACTTCGCATTTATCGGTTTTGGTAATGACACCAAGCTCATTCAGACATAAAGACAATATCTTAAACCGACCATTAGAAAAAGACATTAACACGCCTGAATTATTTGTAAACAATCAGGAACCGCCTAAATCATATTTGGAATGTTTAAAACGACTAAATCCGATTGTGATAATGGACGAACCTCACCGCTTTGAGGGTAACGCTTTTAAAACCTATTTTGAAGGTTTTGAAAATTACTTTTTGAGATTTGGGGCAACATTTCCAAAAAAGAAAGATAGCTTGGTGCTTTCAAATGTAGCTTACGTTTTAGACAGTATTTCTTCATTTCGACAAAGTTTAGTGAAGAAAATTGTCGTTTATACGCAAGACGTAGTTGAGAATACAGACACACTTATTGGCATAGAAAAAGTTGGCTCAAAAAATATTGCACACGTTAGTACACTAACCAATGGCATAATTGCCAGACGAGAATTAGGAGTTGGTGCAGTTTTCAACGGAAAAAGCATAAAGAAAATTCTTAAAGACCAAATTGTGTTGACAGACGACACAATTGAAAAGGTTGATTACTCTTTGTCGGACGAATCAATGCGAGCAATGATTAAAGAAACAATCAAAATACATTTTGAAAAAGAACAACCACTATTTGAGCAAGGCGTAAAAGCAGTTACTTTGTTTTTTATGGAAAGTGACACCAGTTTGTTTCGTGGGGACAATCCAAAAGTCAAAAATTTATTTGAAGAAGAATATATAAAACAATACAACGAAATTGTAAGTAAACTTGACCAAACAAGCGATTACTATAAATTCTTGCAAAATGATTTTGACAGCGACAACACTTTGCAGGTTCACAAGGGATATTTTTCGGGAGATAAAGGAAATGCAGACGAGAAAATAAAAGCAGGAGTTGATGAAATTTTGAAAGACAAAAAGAAATTGCTTTCGTTTGAAAGCCCAACTCGTTTCATTTTCTCAATTTGGGCTTTACAGGAAGGTTGGGATAATCCGAATGTATTTACCATTTGCAAACTATCCAATCAAGGAAGCGAAATATCTAAATTGCAACAAATTGGGCGTGGTTTACGCATTTGCGTAAATCAAAATTTACAACGATACACATTGAAAAATTTGGATGACGACCAAGAGGAATTTTGGAAAATCAACAACCTTGATGTAGTTGTTTCAAGCAAAGAACAAGGTTTTGTTGAAGCAATTCAAAATGAAATCTTAAGTAATTCATTCTTAATTTCTGACACATTTACAGAGCAGGAACTGATTAAAACACTCAAAGAAAAATCAGGATTTGATGATGATACAATCGTTACATTGGTTGATGATGTGCTGAAAGATAAAAAAATGATTGTTCGTAAGGCAATTGTTGATGGACAAAAGATTTACGAAAAATCGCCTGAATTCTCTGCTATTCTGAAAGAGCAAAATTTGCCCGAAGAACAAGAAAAGGCAATTGAAAGTTTGTTTGCAACAGATACTAACACTTATGTTCAGAAAGCCGAAAAGAAAAAAGAGAAAAAGAAAGTTTTCATAAAGGCTACTCACCTAAAAGAGTTTCAAGACCTTTGGACAGCTATCAATAAAAATGCTTTTTATGTTTTGGAAACTTTAAGCGAAGAACAAGAAAACCAATTGATTCAAAACATAAAAACACAAATTGAAGCCGTAAATATTGAAGAAATTTTGTTGCAAACTATGCGAGCAGAACTCAACGTAAATAAATTAGATAAGGATGATGCCGTTACAAAAGAACTGAAAGGAACAGTTTCTTATAAAAGCAAAGTAGATTATTTAGAATTGGTTCGCACTTTATCAAACAACACTAAAACTCCAATTTCATTTGTTGTAAAGGTTTTCAATGCTTTGAGTGAAGATTTTAAAACCAAAATGCTTTGCAACAATCCTGAACAAGCACAAAGGGAAATTTCCGAAATAATCAACAAGAACTTAATTGCAATGCTTAAAGCAAATATTAAGTATGACGGAATTAATGGAACAGGTTTGCCAAATGTATTCAAAACAGAGAAAGGAAAAACCTATTTAGATACAGGAAGCGTTGGCAAATTTCAAAAAGACATTACAAGAGATTTTTCATTAAAAACAAAATGGGTATTTGAAGAAGTAATTGAATACGATAGTGATTTTGAATTAGATATTGTAGAACAAGACCCCGACATTGACAGTATTGAAATTTTCGGCAAACTACCACGCCTGAAAATCAAAACACCTTTAGGAGATTACAATCCCGATTTTTGCTATGCTATCAAGAGCACAGAAGGCAATAAAATTTTCCTTGTAGTGGAAGCCAAAGGCTATAAATCCTCAACAGCAATTCCAGTAGATGAAAAAGGAAAGATTGATTTTGCCATAAAGTATTTTGAAGCATTAGGCGAACACTACAAAGACCAAAAGATTAAAATTTCATTTAAAGAACGTATCAATAAAACGCAATTAGCCGCATTGATAAACAACGCATAAACAATGGCAGAACAAGATTTTATAAAAGCAGGATATACAGTTGTTGGAACAGAAAACAACGAAAACAAACTATTGGGTTTTCTAAAAGAACACTTTCCAAGCGTAATTAAAGACAATGAAATTGACCTCAATGAACTCAAAGCCATTGCAGGTTTACCCATAGACGATAAAGTAAACGGCTATGGTCTCAATTTTATAGGCAGAAATTTTGCAAGGGCTAAATATGCTCAAAAAACAGAAAAGGAATTAAAACTCAATACTACTTTAAGCAAAGACATTGACACTACCCAAAACTTAGTGCTAAAAGGAGATAATTTAGATAGCTTAAAAATACTCAAAAACCACTACAGCGGGAAAATCAAGTGCATTTACATTGACCCACCTTACAATACCACAAGTGAAGAATTTGTATATCCTGATAGATTCGATAAGGAAGAAACAGAGGTGTTAGGATTAGTAAATTTAAGCGAAAGTGATTTTGCAAGAATGGATTTTAGCTTTAAAACCAAAAAGAGTCACAACGGTTGGTTGGCATTTATGTACCCTCGCCTATTGTTGGCAAGAGATTTATTAAGCAAGGACGGAGTTATCTTTATAAGTATTGACGATAATGAAGTAGCTCAGTTAAGATTATTAATGGATGATATTTTCGGTGAGGAAAATTTTGTTAGTGAATTTATATGGGAAAAGAAAAAGAAGCCTTCATTTCTTCATAACAATGTGGGCAAATTATCAGAGTATATTATTTGCTATTTGAAAAATAGCTCCGAAACTTATCCCTTTTCTGTGGAAAGCACTACAAAAGGAAAAAAATATCCTTTCAATAATGCGGGTAATTCAATGGGAGAGCTTGTTTTTCCGGCAGGTAGCGTACAGTTTAAAATGCCTGATTCTACAATTGAATCACAAGATATGTCTGAAGGGAATATAAAAACAATTTTAAAAACCCAATTGATAATTGAAAAAGGAGTAAATAAAAATGAATTTATTCTTGAAGGCGAATTTAGATATTCTCAAGATACACTCAATGAAATAGTAAAAAACAAAGAGGGTATTGTAGTTTCTAAAATCCCTTTTAGACCTAACCACATTAAAAAAGGTGGTGAAATTAAAAAAATGAAAAATATGTTTTCACCTGTCCATTACGAAATGGAAACTAATGAAGATGGTACAGCTCAATTGGTAGAACTCTTAGGAGAGGAAATTTTTACAAATCCCAAGCCTGTTAAACTTATCAATACTATTATTAAGTCCGTTACTTATGATGATGATAGCTCAATTATTCTTGACTTCTTTGCAGGTTCAGGGACAACAGGACACGCAGTAATGCAACTCAATGCAGAAGATGGCGGTAATCGTAAATTTATCTTGTGTCAAATAGATGAGCCAATCAAAGAAGACAAATCAGCTTATCAATTTTGTATTGATAATAATTTACCGCCAGTTATTTCAAGCATAACTGTAGAACGCCTTAAACGAGCAGGAGAGAAATTTGCTAAAGACATTGAAGAAGAAAATAGCAAAACAGGATTGTTTGATGAAGACAAAAAACAAGTCCCAGACATTGGTTTTAAAGTGTTTGACAGCGTAGAAGCACCAAAATTACAAGTGGATGAAAAAGGACAAATTTCATTTACTGTAAATGAAAGTGATGCTTTAAGTCGCATTTACAATATGATTTTCACTGTTGGTTTAGACGAGCCAACCCA
>SKHV01000103.1 GCA_007116765.1 Prolixibacteraceae bacterium
GCATAAATGTTTCGGCTTCTTCTATAGAATCTTTGATTTCAAGAATAGTATCGAGCAAAGATATTTTTATCAGACTTTCGACTTCCGGTTGTAACCCTGTAATTACGAATTGCCCGCCGAGTTGCTCACACAAACGGTTTGCAACTAATATTGCACTCAATCCCGACGAATCGCAATATTCGCAACTGCTCATATCGAGAATCAGGTTCCTATCACCTTCGTTAGAAATGACTACAAACTCCGATTTTAAATCGGGAGCATTTGTTGTGTTCAACTTTGTGGCTGCAGTGGTCACTACCACGTAAGAGCCTTTCTTTTCAACTGTATAATCCATAATTAGTCACAAGGTACAAATTTCGATCTAATATTTCCAGACAAAAATTTACTTTTTCCCTTTTTCGTCTTCTTCCATTTGAGTTTTAAGGGCAGCAAGGTCAGAAATGTCGCCTAATGTTGTTTTTTCAACATTGTCGTTTACATTTTTCATTGCTTTTGCTGCACTTTGAGTCTGAGTTTTCTTAGTATCCTTATCTTCGGCACGTTTCACATCTTCCCAAACTCTTGAATGAGAAACAATAATACGCTTCGCCGTTTTCGAGAACTCAAGTACTTTGAATGGTAATTTGTCTTCCACTTTCACAACTGAACCATCTTCTTTGGTCAGGTGACGTGGAGTAGCAAACCCTTCAACACCGTATGGAAGTGCAACAACAGCTCCTTTGTCGAATAATTCAACTACAGTGCCTTCGTGAATTGAATCTACTAAGAAAATAGTTTCAAATACATCCCATGGGTTTTCTTCCAGTTGCTTGTGGCCTAAACTCAACCTGCGGTTATCTTTGTCAATGTCAAGCACAACCACTTCAATTTGGGCACCAATAGAAGTAAATTCAGAAGGATGCTTAATTTTCTTGGTCCAGCTTAAGTCGCTGATGTGAATCAATCCGTCAACGCCTTCCACTATTTCAACAAATACGCCAAAGTTTGTGAAGTTTCTCACTTTTGCGGAGTGTTTCGAGCCTAAAGCATATTCTTCTTCAATTTTTTCCCATGGATCGGGGTGAAGTTGTTTAATGCCTAATGACATTTTACGCTCTTCGCGATCCAAAGTCAGAATTTGTGCATCCACTTCGTCTTCAACCGCAAGGAAATCCTGCGCACTACGTAAGTGCTGGCTCCAGCTCATTTCCGAAACGTGAATCAAACCTTCTACTCCGGGTGCTATTTCAACAAATGCACCATAATCGGCCAATACAACTACTCTACCTTTAACAGTATCGCCTACTTTAAGCTCAGCACTTAGGTTATCCCATGGATGCGGAGTAAGTTGTTTTAAACCAAGGGCAATTCGTTTTTTCTCATCGTCGAAATCGAGAATAACCACGTTAATTTTTTGGTCAAGCTCCACAATTTCGTTGGGGTGAGAAACACGTCCCCAGCTAAGGTCGGTAATGTGAATAAGTCCGTCAACACCACCAAGGTCGATGAATACACCGTATGAAGTAATATTTTTAACAGTTCCTTCAAGCACCTGTCCTTTTTCGAGTTTCGAAATAATTTCTTTTTTCTGTTGTTCAAGCTCAGCTTCAATAAGCGCTTTGTGTGAAACAACAACGTTGCGGAATTCGTGATTAATTTTCACTACTTTGAATTCCATGTATTTTCCTACGTAAATATCGTAGTCGCGAATAGGTTTCACGTCGATTTGTGAACCTGGAAGGAAGGCCTCGATGCCAAATACATCTACAATCATACCGCCTTTTGTGCGACATTTGATAAAGCCTTTGATAATTTCGTCTTTTTCAAGAGCCTCGTTAACTCTGTCCCATGAGCGCAGTGCACGTGCTTTTTTGTGCGATAAGGTAAGCTGACCTTTTTTGTCTTCTAGGCTTTCAACGTATACCTCAACGGTATCGCCAATTTTCAATTCGGGGTTGTACCTGAATTCGTTCAGGCTCACAATTCCGTCCGATTTGTAGCCTATGTTTACTACAACTTCGCGCTTGTTTAATGAAATAACAGCTCCGTCAACTACTTCTTTTTCGTGAACGGTTGAAAGCGTGTTGTCATACAATGCTTCAAGCTCTTCTTTCTTTTGTGCTGTGTTTGCTTCTTTAGTATTAGAGAAACTGTCCCAGTCAAAATCTTCGTCGGGTTCAGCAACAGGATCGGGTTTGGCAACCCTTTCTTTTTTTTCTTTGGTAACTGCTTCAGGTGCAGTTTCAGCAACTTCAGGTGCTTTTTCTTCTTTTGTCTCTTCTGTAGCAGCTTTCGCTTCTTCTTTCGGAGCCGAAGTAACTTGTACTTCTTCTACTTGATCAACTTGATCTTTTTTTTCTTCTGTCATTTAAAATGCATTTAATTTTAATGTGTTAGACATTATATTGCTTTTCTAATTGCGCGGCAAAAGTAAATTATTTATGTCAATATTCAAAAATTAAGTATCCATTTTTCCTTAAAATCAAATATTTATTGGTCATTATTTATATATTTGAAATTCGAAAAAAAGAAATTTAAACAATGAAGGGAATAATTTTAGCAGGAGGAGCAGGCACCAGACTTTATCCAATTACACAAAGCATATCGAAACAAATCATACCCGTGTACGATAAACCCATGATTTATTATCCGTTTTCGGTGCTTATGTTAGCCGGAATACGTGATATATTAATTATATCGACACCTAAGGATATTGGTCTTTACAAAGATTTATTCGGAAATGGCAAACAACTTGGTGTAAATGTTGAATACGCCGTTCAGCCCAGCCCCGAGGGACTGGCTCAGGCCTTTATTATTGGAGAAGAGTTTATTGGATCGGATAATGTGTGTTTGGTTTTAGGAGACAATATATTTTACGGTTACGGTTTCTCAGGGCAATTGAATAAGGCTTCGGCACTTTCCGACGGAGCTGTTGTGTTTGGATATTACGTAAACGATCCTCAACGTTACGGAGTTGTTGAATTCAACAATGCCGGTGAAGCAATAAGCTTGGAAGAAAAACCAGAAAATCCCCGTTCGAATTATGCGGTAACCGGTCTTTATTTTTATTCGAACGATGTAGTTCAAAAAGCAAAGTTATTGAAACCATCGGCAAGGGGCGAATTGGAGATTACCGATTTAAATAAACTATACCTCACTGAAAATCGGCTTAAAGTTGAACTAATGGGGCGAGGCATGGCATGGCTCGATACCGGAACCCACGAAAGCTTGATGCAAGCATCAAACTTTATTGCGACAATTGAACAACGCCAGGGGCTTAAAATTGCCTGTCTGGAAGAAATTGCCTATCGCAAAAACTGGATTAGTAAAAACAACCTGATAAAACTGGCCGAACCTATGAAAAAAAATCAATACGGACAGTATCTTTTAAATTTGATAAACGCATGATAATTACACCCACACCTATAAAAGATTTAATTATTATTGAGCCAAAACAATTTTCGGACAGCCGGGGATATTTTTTTGAATCATTTAATGAAAAAAAATTTGCACAGAACGGATTAAATTACAACTTTGTTCAGGATAACGAATCAAAATCGCAATACGGAGTACTTAGAGGCCTACACTATCAGCTCGAACCTTACGCACAATCTAAACTAGTAAGAGCAATATCGGGCGAAGTATACGACATTGCAGTTGATTTAAGGAAAGGTTCTGATACTTTTGGCCAATGGTTTGGAGCATTACTTTCGGGCGAAAATAAAAAACAAATGCTTATTCCCAAAGGCTTTGCTCACGGGTTTGTGGTATTAAGCAAAGAAGCCGTTTTTAGTTACAAGTGCGACCAGTATTATCACAAAGAATCGGAAAGAGGAATAAAATATGATGATCCAATTTTAAAAATTGATTGGAAATTAGAAAAAAATAATATTCATTTGTCAGAGAAAGACGAAACCCTTCCATTATTAAACGATAGTGAACACAATTTTATATTTAAAAGATGAACAGTAAAATTTTAGTAACAGGCGCAAATGGTCAATTAGGCAACGAATTGAGAAGACTTTGCAGAACATTTCCGGGTTTAGAATTTATATTCACCGATGTTGATATGTTGGACATTACCAATCCCGATGCCGTTTCGGTATTTATGGAAGCAAGCAAGCCAGCAATTGTGGTTAACTGTGCCGCATTCACCCATGTAGATAAAGCCGAGGATGATGTAAAGACAGTACGTAAAATCAATTCGCTGGCTCCTCAGGTATTGGCAGCAGCCTGTGCAATGGAAAATGCATATTTAATTCACATTTCAACCGATTATATTTTTGACGGTGAAAAGAATGAACCCTATACTGAAGATGACGAACCCAATCCACTATCGGTATACGGAAGTTCAAAGCTCGAAGGTGAAGAAAAAATCAAAACAGTTTTCGACGACTATGTAATAATACGTACCTCGTGGATGTATTCCGAATATGGGAGCAACTTCCTCAGAAACATAATTGCTAAAGGAAAAGAAAACAAACAAATTGAGGTAGTTGACGACCAGGTGGGTTCTCCTACTTATGCACGCGATCTTGCAAACTGCATCATCGATATAATAATTAAGTCAATTCTTAACCCCATGGCTTATCTGCCGGGTACTTATCACTATTCGAATCAGGGAAACTGTTCGTGGGCCGAATTTACTGAAGAAATATTCAGATTAAAAGGCATCGACTGCGAGGTAGTGAAGGTTACAACCGACAAATACCCCACAAAAGCCAAAAGGCCAAAATATTCGGTACTCAACACCTCAAAAGTTCGCGAGTCGTTTGGTATTGGTATTCCTAATTGGCGCGACAGCCTGAAAGAATGCATTTCGCTTTTAAATGGATAGTTAAACTTCAAATTATTGTGTTCCAAAAAACAAAACAATAACTAAAAAGAAACAACTGATGAAA
>SKHV01000240.1 GCA_007116765.1 Prolixibacteraceae bacterium
AAAATTTCTTTAATACAGAGATATATGTTTTAATACCCCATTCAAATACAATCTCTTTCTATCTTTCAATGCTTTAAACTATCTTTGCAACCCTATTTATTTTTGTTGCATAAAACTTTTTTCCCTTCTATGGGTTTCAAAGGCTGTTTAATATAGAATAAAAAATGACTAAAGATATACGTAAAGAACTCGAAAAACGTGTTTTGGTGCTCGATGGTGCCATGGGCTCCATGATTCAAAGCTATAAACTTACCGAGGCCGATTACCGAGGCGAACAGTTTAAAAATGCCCGCCGCGACCAAAAGGGCAATAACGATCTACTTTCGATTACCCGACCCGATATAATCAAAGAAATTCATGCCCAATACCTCGAGGCCGGTGCCGATATACTCGAAACCAACACCTTTAACTCCACCAGCGTATCAATGGCCGATTACGGTCTCGAAGAGCATGTTTACGACATAAACCTGGCTGCTGCACGCATTGCCAAAGAGGTGGCCGAAGAATATTCCACCCCCGAACAGCCCCGTTTCGTGGCCGGTTCAGTAGGCCCTACCAACAAAACTTGCTCCATGAGCCCCGACGTGAACGACCCCGGCTACCGTGCCATTTCGTTCAATGCGTTAAAAGATTCATACAAAACCCAGATCGAAGGCCTGCTCGATGGCGGCGTGGATCTGCTTATGGTCGAAACCATTTTTGATACCCTGAACGGCAAAGCCGCGCTTATGGCCATTGAAGAGGTTTGCGAAGCACGCAAAATTGAAATGCCCGTTATGGTATCGGGCACCATTGTCGATGCCAGCGGACGCACGCTTTCGGGACAAACCGTGGAGGCTTTTCTCAACTCGCTTTCGCACGTTAAGCCACTGTCAATAGGGCTGAACTGCTCGCTGGGGGCAAAGGATATGCGCCCGCACGTTGAAGCACTGGCTGCCAAAGCCCCGTTTTACATTAGTGCGCACCCCAATGCGGGTATGCCCAATCAGTTTGGCGAATACGACGAAACTCCCGAGGTAATGACCCCTCAGATTGAAGATTTTCTTCGTCACCAAACGGTAAACATTATTGGCGGATGCTGCGGAACTACCCCCGACCATATTCGTGAGTTTGCCCGTGTAGCAAAAGCTTCTAAACCCCATAAAAAGAACAACCAGGCTCACGAGACACGCCTCAGCGGCCTCGAACCGCTTATTATATCGAAAGCCTCAAACTTTGTGAACATTGGCGAACGTTGCAACGTGGCCGGTTCGCGTAAATTTGCACGACTTATTGGCGAAGAAAAATACGAAGAAGCCCTCTCCATTGCCCGCGACCAAGTGGAAGGCGGCGCACAGGTAATCGACGTGAACTTCGACGATGCCATGCTCGATGCTAAAAAGGAAATGGTTACCTTCCTGAACCTCATCATGAGCGAGCCCGATATTTCGCGCCTGCCCATCATGATAGACTCGTCGAAATTCGAAGTGATTGAAGCCGGGCTTCAATGCTTGCAAGGCAAATCAATTGTGAATTCAATAAGCCTGAAAGAAGGCGAAGAAGCTTTTAAGTTGCAGGCTCACAAAATATTGCAGTACGGTGCAGCCGTTGTGGTAATGGCTTTCGACGAAACCGGACAGGCCGATTCCTTAGCACGCAGAAAAGAAATTTGCCAACGTGCCTACAACATTTTAACCCACGAAGTGGGTTTCCCTCCCGAAGACATTATTTTCGACCCCAACGTGCTCACCATTGGCACCGGAATTGAAGAACATAATAATTATGCGGTCGATTTTATCGCGGCCACCAAATGGATAAAAGAGAACCTGCCCCATGCAAAAGTCAGCGGAGGCATAAGCAACGTTTCGTTTGCATTTCGAGGCAACAACGTGGTGCGCGAGGCCATGCATTCGGTTTTCCTGTTCTATGCCATTAAAGCCGGTTTGGATATGGGCATTGTGAACCCCGGCATGTTACAGATTTACGACGAAATTCCCAATGATTTATTAGAATTGACCGAAGACGTGGTGCTCAACCGCCGTTCCGATGCCACCGAGCGTTTGGTCGATTTTGCCGAAACGGTGAAAAGCCAGGGCGCTGCCGTTCAGAAAGTTGATGAATGGCGCTCGTGGGATGCGGTTAAACGCATTCAACATGCATTGGTAAAGGGAATTACCGATTATATTGATGAAGACCTCGAAGAAATACTGCCCGATTATTCACCCAAACTTACCATAATCGAAGGCCCGCTTATGGGTGGCATGAACGTGGTGGGCGAACTGTTCGGGGAGGGTAAAATGTTCCTTCCACAGGTTATTAAATCGGCACGGGTAATGAAGAAAGCCGTGGCTTATCTGCTTCCCTTTATCGAAGCCGAAAAAGACAAAAACGCAGCTCCAACCCAACTCAAAAAAGTACTCATGGCCACCGTAAAAGGCGATGTACACGACATTGGCAAAAACATAGTGGGCGTGGTACTGGCTTGCAATAATTTCGAAGTAATTGACATGGGCGTTATGGTGCCCACCGAAAAAATAATCGAAACTGCGTTGAACGAGAAGGTCGATGTGATTGGCCTTAGCGGGCTTATTACCCCAAGCCTCGAAGAAATGGTGAACTTTGCCCGTGTAATGCAGGAACGCGGCCTCGACTTGCCCGTGATGGTGGGTGGCGCAACCACTTCGAAATTGCATACGGCCGTAAAAATTGCGCCCGAATACGATTACCCCATGATTCATGTGAAAGATGCATCGCTCAGTGCCGGGGTTGCTACAAAATTGTCCAATCGGAATACTGATTTTTTCGAAGAAATCAAAAAAGAATATGCCCGTTTGCGCGAAGTAAACGCCGGGCGTAAGCAAAAACAATACATCAATCTGGAACAAGCCCGTGAAAACAAATTCAGTATTGATTGGGCAAACACGGAAATACGTAAGCCCAAATTCTTAGGCGTGCGTTCGTTTACCAATTTTTCGCTGGAAGAAATTCGCGAGTACATTGACTGGACTTTCTTTTTCATGGCATGGGAACTAAAAGGTACTTTCCCGAAAATACTCACCGACGAGAAGCAGGGCGCCGAAGCTCGCAAATTGTTTGCCGAAGCCAACACGCTTTTAGACGAGGTTGTGGAACGTAAGCTTTTCCGCGCCAACGGGGTAGTTGGTTTTTGGCCGGCCAATGCGGTGGGCGACGATATAGAAATTTACAGCGATGAAAACCGCAGCGAGGTAATTGGTAAATTCCATCACTTGCGCCAGCAATTAAAACCCAAAGAAGGCAAACCCAACCTGTGCCTGAGCGATTACATTGCGCCTAAAAAAACCGGCATTGCCGACTACGTGGGAGGTTTTGCCGTAACCGCCGGCGTGGGCATGGAAAAATGGGTGGCCGAGGCCAAAGACAACGGCGACGACTACCGCTCCATACTGCTGCAAACCCTTAGCGACCGTCTGGCCGAATCGTTTGCCGAAGTGCTGCACACCAAAGTGCGTAAAGAGCTTTGGGGCTATGCACCCGATGAGGCACTGAGCAAGGAAGAAATCTGGAAAATGAAATACAGCGGCATACGTCCGGCATTGGGTTACCCGGCTTGTCCCGAGCACAGCGAGAAACAAGAACTTTTCCGCTTGCTGCAAGCCACCGACCGTACCGGCATTTCACTCACAGAGAACTTTGCCATGTACCCCACGGCATCGGTTAGCGGGCAGTATTTTGCCCACCCCGAGTCGTACTATTTTGGCGTCGATAAAATTGGCCGCGACCAGGTGGAAGACTATGCAAAACGAAAAGGCATGCCCATTGAAGAGGTTGAACGGTTTTTGAATGCGGATTTGAATTACAAATAGATTTTGTAACTTTGAAAACGTATGACTAAACAACAGCACATATTGAAAATATTGAAAGGGCGATTAATGGGAGAGAACAAACCATCGATTGCCGACATTGTGCTGTTTGGTTCACAAATCAATGAAAACGCTAATGCAAACTCCGATTATGACGTATTGATTATACCAACTAAGAAACTTAATTGGATACAGCGACGTATGATTGCCGATGTTTGTGCCGAAATTTCCATCGAAAATGATATAATGATCGATTACAAAATTGTTTCTAAAGAAGAAATTGATAATGAGCCGATTGGTTTTCATCCTCTAATTGTCGATGCCTTGCAGTATGGAATCCATGCACGATAGAAAGAAGGAACTAATTGCATTGAGACTTAATCAAGCAAAAGAGACTATTGAAGATGTTGCATTTTTAATTCATAACAAGCGTTTGGTTATTGCAATTAACAGGATTTATTATGGTATGTTTTATGCCCTTATGGCTCTTGCTATTCAATGCGATTTTAAAACTTCAAAACATGCTCAACTTATAGGTTGGTTCAATAAAGAATTTATTAAAACCGGGAAAATAGAGATCCGCTACAGTAAAATAATCCAGTCAGCATTTAGTGCACGTACTGATTGTGATTATGGAATATTTAAAGTGTTTACAACCGAAGAAACAGTTTTGATGTATAACGAAATGAAGGACTTCATATATGAAATTGAAAAGTTTCTTAATGCAAATTTGAATTATACATAAAAAGAGGGCCGCAGGCTCGGGGCATATCAAACAGGGTCAGCAAAAATATACCGCTCATCATATGGTACATTGAACTTCTCCAGAAACGCCAGGTACTCTTCATGGAATATTTTCGTATTTTAGCCACAGAATGAACATCAACAAGAAAACATACCCTGTGCGCAGTGCTATGCTCAAGCCATTTATTGAAGATTACTATGCTTTGGAGTTTAGCATGCTGCCCCCGGTCGACTGCCCATTTCAAGTACCACCTCTTGTCTTCCCTGCAATGCTTTTTAGCTATGGTCAATGCAGCAATTTCTTCAATT
>SKHV01000500.1 GCA_007116765.1 Prolixibacteraceae bacterium
AAGACTTGGTAACACACCGCTTTACGCTCGATCAGGCCGATAAAGCTTACGACCTTATGAACGAAGGCAAATGTGGAAAAGTCGCCGTAGTATTCGACGAAGAAGTAAAATAGTGCATTGTGAAACAATTAACCGTAATATTTGCAATACTATTCACCACATATTCCTGTAGTGAACAAAAACCTGCTTACGAAGCAACCTGGGAATCTTTATCTGAAATAAACCCTGCTCCCGAATGGTTTCAGGATGCCAAGTTTGGTATCTACTTTCACTGGGGCGTGTACTCAACACCGGCTTATGCGAACGAATGGTATCCAAGGCACATGTATATGCCCGATTCCCGTGAGTTTAAGCATCATGAACAAAGATATGGGCATCCTTATCAATGGCCCTACCATTATTTTGTGACGGGCAATTACGATAAAGAGGGCACTTTTGTGCAGTTTGCCCCGAAGCTAAAATCCGATGGTGGTGCTTTCGACCCCGATGAGTGGGCTGAGTTGTTTGCTAAATCGGGAGCTCGTTTTGCAGGCCCTGTAGCCGAACACCACGATGGATTTTCGATGTGGGACAGCGAAGTTAATCCATGGAATGCCGTGAATTATGGCCCACAAATGGATTTGGTAAAGCTCATGGCCGATGCTATAAGGGCACGCGACATGAAGCTCATTTTATCGATGCACCATGCCTACAACTTTACAGGCTTTTTTGAGAAAGCACCCAAATACGACGACCCCGAGCTTCAGTTATTCTACGGGCAATTACCAAAAGCAGCAGCAGAGCAGGTTTGGCTGCAAAAACACCGCGAAATAATCGATATTTTTCAACCCGATATTATTTGGCAGGATTTCAACCTTACGGCCTTAAACGAACAAGTATTGCTCGATTTTTTGGCATATTACTACAACAGTGCCCAAAACCAGGGCAAAGAAGTGGTGACCACCTACAAAGATGCACTCAATACCGATGTGGCTGTGCTCGATTACGAGCGGGGCGGCCCAATGGACATAGTTGAAGATTACTGGCTTACCGACGATGCCCTGAGCAGTTCGAGCTGGTGTTATACCGAAAGTATTTCGTATTATACCGCCGAACAAGTTTTGCACAGCTTTATCGACCGTGTGAGCAAAAACGGCAACCTGCTACTGAACATTTCGCCCCGTGCCGATGGTTCAATACCGCAGGAACAAAAAGAAATATTGCTGACCATAGGCGATTGGCTGGGCAAATACGGCGAAGCCATATACAACACCCGTGCATGGGAGGTTTACGGCGAAGGGCCAACGCAAATGGGCTCGGGACACCACCACCTCGAAGGGGGCAACTTCCGCGATCCGGCTGCGGGTACAGCACAGGATATACGGTTTACACGCAGTAAAGACAGTAAAACCTTGTATGCCATCATGCTTGGATGGCCCGGGAATGGTGAAAAGCTCTCAGTCAAGACTTTTGCCAATATTGACTTCGATTTCAATTCAATTGACATGGTCTATCTTCTTGTACCAGAGAAAAATAAAAAAGTAAGAATTGATTTTGAGAAGGGTAGTGAAGCCTTTCACTTTCTATTGCCCGAGAAAACTTTCGAAGAACTGGCCTATGTAATTAGAATTGAAATGGAATAAAATAAAATGGGATTTACTTATACGATGTTGAATTAGTAAGTTGTTGTTCGTAAAAAACTTCTTAACTTTAAAAAGGAAAAAAACGGATATGAATAATTACATTATACTATGCCTTATCTGTATCTGACTATAAAGAAGCTTGTTATTACATGCACTTTTATTTTTTGTGCATTGTTTTTATTTGCATCAGAGCAAATTATATTCGAGCAGTTGTCAACTCGTGATGGTTTGTCAAATGGTACGGTAAATTCAATACTAAAAGATAGCAGGGGTTTTATGTGGTTTAGTACCGATGATGGCTTAAACCGTTTCGATGGATACACCTTTAAGCATTATAATGCCAGCAATCCCGATTGGACTTCAGATAAAAGCTTGCAATTTTTGGAAATTGTTGAAGACCGTTTTGGAACTATTTGGATTGCTACTTCGGTGGGTTTGTATTTTTTTGATAGGGTTCACGAACGAATTGTGCATTTTTTGAATTATTCTGAAATTTCTTTACCCAATAACCTCCTTAATGAAACAATAAATTCAATTTTCTACGATAGTCGCGATTATTTATGGGTGGGAACATATAATGGAATTGTTCGAATTAAAATTCTGGAGAATATCTTATCCATTCAAGACGAAAATATATCGTTGTTTCAAAATTATCCTGATTCAAAGTACCAAATAAACAACAATGTAATTTATTCGATAACCGAAGATCACGACCAAAATATTTTGATAGCTTCTAATAGCGATTACATTGAAAGATATAATTATGAGAATGACATAGTTGATAAATATAAAATTGGAGATACTAATCTTACTCATTGGAATTATCTAAGTAAAAAAATTACTGTTGACCACGATAATAACCTTTGGATTGCTACTCAGGGATTTGGCGTGATACATTGGAACAGAACAGAAAATTCCTTTTTAAATTTTCAAACAGTTATAATTGATGATGAAGAATTAAATATTTCAATGGTTCGGACAATAATGATCGATAATCAAAATCGTGCATGGATAGGCACCGATGGAAACGGGATTATTATTTACGATAAAAAAAACAATTCAGCATCAAGTTATCGTAGTGGGGCTAACGACCATTCGAAACTTAGCAGCAATGCCATTTATTCAATATTTGAAGATGATAATCACATCATTTGGGTTGGAACATATTTAACAGGTGTAAATATGTTTGTATCAAACCGACTCAATTTTGGTGTGCATTATAGCTTGCCTAACTCCACAAATAGGCTAAATCATAGTTTTGTAACAAATTTTTGTGAGGATCAGAATGGGTTGATATGGATCAGTACCGATGGTGGAGGCATTAATGTTTATGATCCAAAAACAGGAAACTTTCGACATTTAGTGCATGAACCTAACAATAAATACAGCTTAAGCATAAATGCTGCAATTACCCTTTTGTGTGATAGCGACAACAAAATATGGATTGGTACATATAACGGCGGATTAAATATTTATGACCAGGAAAAGGAAAAGTTTCATCATTATTGGTTTGATCCTGGCGATTCAACCTCAATTAGTAGCAATCATGTTTGGGGCTTTGCTCAAGACAAATGGGGAAATATGTGGGTTGCAACCGTTAGTTCGGGTTTAAATTTGATGAAAAAAGGTTCCGATTCATTTATAAGGTATCAAGTAAACGATAACAATCAATCCGAATCCGATCATATTTCAAGCAATGCCGTTACGCATCTTTTTATCGATAACAAAAACCGATTGTGGATTGCCACAGAGTGGGGTTTGAATATGGTAAATTTAGATGAAGTTGATTTTTCGCAAGCTGAACCAAATCTGATTTTCAACCACTTTTTTAATCCTAATCTCGATACAGATATAAAAGAATACAGAATAAGTTATGTGACACAAGATAGTTTTGGGAACATTTGGGTTGGGACAAGAGGTGCAGGAATTGTTAAACTTGACTTAGAAACATCAAATCATAAAAACTATAATGTAGATGATGGCTTGCCTCATAATATTGTGAATGGAATACTTTTCGATGAAAACAACAATTTGTGGATCAGCACCAACAGCGGATTATCAAATTTTGATATAAGCTCGGAACAATTCACAAATTATGACACTTCATATGGCTTACAATCCGACTTTTTCATGAAAACATCGTGTCTTAAAACAACCGATGGGCTTATGTTTTTTGGTGGTATAAATGGCTTTAATGCATTTAAACCGAATGAAATTATTTTTGAAAATTCCTACTTCGAGCCAATAATATCCGACTTTAAAGTATTTAATCAAAGTGTTATCATTGGAGAACATTATAACGATAGGATTATATTAGAAAAATCGATAATTGAAACAAAAGAAATAATACTTAGCTATAAAGACAATGATATCATATTTGAATTTTCCGCATTAGATTATGCCAATCCTGAAAAAGTTATCTATTCTTATAAACTGGAAGGGTTTAATAACGAATGGCAAATGACCGATTCTAAAATGAGGATTGCCAAATACACAAACCTCGACCCAGGGGTTTATACATTTATGGTAAAAGCTTCGAGTAACGAAGATTATTGGTCAGATTACTATACTTCAATGCAGTTAATAATAAAACCACCATGGTGGAAAACACCTACTTTTATTGTACTGGCTGTTGTTTTGATTATAGCATTATTATTGTCTATTTACTATTATCGAATTTATTCTTTGCAGCAACAACAGATAATATTACAAAATACTGTTGATAAGAAGACGAAACAATTGCAGATAATGAACCATGATTTGGAGGATGCAATTCAAACCAAAGACAAATTCTTCTCAATAGTTGCCCACGACCTGATAAGCCCGTTTAATTCGATTATGGGACTGTCTGACATTATGGTGTCGGGGTACAAAGAAATGGACGATAACAAAAGAGTAGAAATAATTAAAATGATTAACCGCTCATCGAACGAATTATTCGATTTGCTTGAAAACCTGCTTCAATGGTCGCGAACCGAAAGAGGTATGTTGGATTATAAGCCCGAAAAGGTAATTTTAAACGAAGAATTAGTAAGAATTATTTCGCTGTTGAGTTTATCCGCAAACAGAAAAGGTATTTCGATCGATACGCATTTTCCCAAAGAGGATTTTATTGTAAAAGCCGATGCACACCTCTTGAGCACAGTTGTTCGAAATCTTTTAAGCAATGCAATAAAATTCACACCCAAAGGCGGAACAATTCTTGTAAAGGTTGAAAAACATAAAAAGCACTTTACTGTAAGCAT
>SKHV01000299.1 GCA_007116765.1 Prolixibacteraceae bacterium
AACTTCCATGGGTTCAAAACCGTCAGTATCGCAATCCCGGTTGGCATTTCTTTGAAGAGGTACAAACGTCAACAAGTTATAATAATGATGTCAGAGCAAGGTTTGCTGCAGAAAAATTCGAAGAACCCATTTTCATGGATTTGCATATACCGGGATTCGAAAACCGTGAGTACACAAAAGTAATGGCTCCTCATACATTTGAAGCACCACAGCCATATCTCAATCAACCCACTCCAACTTTGGTTATCAGAAAAGATGGCGAAGCCTGGGATAATCCGTTTGTGGTAGTATTTGAACCATTTGAAGGAAATGACAACAACTCCGTTATTTCAGTTGAAAAACTGGTTCAGGATGGAAAATACAAAGGCGTAAAAGTGGTGAGCAACATTGCAGATAAGATGCTTACTCAATACATTTTTACATTAAATCAGAATGACTCCTTTGTTGATGAGGAACTCGGAATTTCTTTCTCAGGGACTTTTGCAGTTATAACTCTTGGTTCCGATGGAATATTAAAAAGCATGTATATTGGAGACGGAGATGAATTGAAGTATGGAGAAGCTGTGATAAGCCCAATGATACCGAAAAAATCGGTATTCAGGGAATATTGAATTGAAAGGATGAAGCATGAATTAATTAGTTTTTCATGTGTATATGTGATTTGTTTTGTATAATAAATATAAAATATTGAAGATGTTATTATTTAAAAAGTTTTACTTTTTATCAATTTTGTCAATAATTATTTTCTCTGCCTGCAATCAATCAAACATAAGGCATGCTGACAAGGGAAGAGAAGGAGAAATGGAAATTCCAGATATAGTTTTGGTAGATTCGGTGTGGGCTGCCAACAGGGTTTGGTTTGCTCTGCAAACTGTTGGAGATATGCAGTTTGTTGCGTATTACGACCAGGAAAGAATGATGACAGTAGCTTCTCGCAATCTTGGGAGTGAAATATGGACAAAGCAAACCTTGCCAAATCAACTGAGATGGGACTCACATAATTCGGTAGCGATGGGGATTGACAATCAAGGATACATTCATGTTTCCGGAAACATGCATGTTGATCCATTGGCCTATTTTCGGAGTGAAAAACCATATGATGTTACCTCGATGATGGAATTGAACGAGATGCTTGGCTTAAACGAAGATGGGGTTACGTATCCGCGATTTTTCTATAATAAAGATCATGACTTACTGTTTTCCTACCGTTCAGGAACCTGCGGACATGGTAATATTTTGGTAAATCGATTTTTGCCCGAACAAGGAAAATGGGAGAGATATCTCAAAGATCCTTTATTTATAGGCTTAGAAGCTGATGATAGTAGAGCTGCATACCATAGTTTTGTAAGAGATTCGCAAGGCAATTTCCACTTTATTTGGATGTGGCGCTGGACGCCACATGTCGAAACAAGTCATCAGATATGTTATGCAACTACTCCTGATTTGATACACTGGAAGAATGCTGCTGGTGAAGAAGTTACTTTGCCTTTTAGCCCGGATAATGAAAAACTCATAGTCGACGGAACCCCATCCAAAGGAGGCATGCATAACAGTCGTTATAAAATCATACTTACCCCCGATGATGAACCTGTAATTGGATATGTAAAATACGATGAGAATGCGTTGACTCAATTTTATCTTGCGAAATTTGTTTCTGGAGAGTGGATTTCTAAAAAAATTAGCAATTGGAACTTCAGATGGGAATTTCTGCACCCGCCAGCAGGCTCAGATCAACGAATGACCATTGGCGGGAGTTTTGATTTTGTAGGTTTCTCTCATGAAGGTTTTCTAGCCATTGACTGGGAAACAGAAACAGGAGAATTTGGCAGATATATTATTGATATTGAAACATTAGATCTTGTTGATAAAGATGTGCTTGTTAGAAAGAAATACCCGGATCATATTTTTGAAAAAATGTCTGATGACCCCAACATGTCGGTACGTCTAAGATATGATAATAATATATTTCATATAGGAAATGATAATTACGTTTTGAAATGGGAATCGATGCCACCAAGCCACGGCAGGTTTGCACCAGAAATTATACCCGATGGACCTTTAAGCCCTTTATGGGTTTTAAAATAACTAATTTTATGAAACAAAAAATTAAACAGTTTTTTTTAACATTCATTCTTGTAGTAGTAGCTTATACAGGAATTTTTGCAGATAACCCGATGGTTCCTTATGTAGGCATGGCTGATCCGCATATACATATATTTAACAACAAAGCTTATTTATATGCTACCAGAGATGCCGATTCAACTGCTCAAGATTTTGTTATGCCCGATTGGAACATTTGGTCTTCGGATGATTTAATAAACTGGACATTAGAACGAACTATTTGTCCGACAGAAACCTATATGGGTGAATCTACCAGCTGTTGGGCAGCCGATATTGCGTATAAAAACGGGCATTACTATTTCTATTTCTCAAATGGCAATGTGAATACCGGTGTAATGAAAGGCACATCTCCCACCGGTCCTTTTGTGGATGCTCTAGGAGAGCCCTTATTACATGAAGACCTCACAATTGGTAAAGAATATGATCCAACTGTATTGGTTGATGATGATGAAAATGCCTATTTGGTTTTTGGTCATCACAGGTCGTATGAAGATGATTTATCTTTCTATATTGTTAAGCTAAATGATGATATGATTTCTCTTGCAGAGAAACCCCAAGAAATTCAAATAATTCATGCCCCCGATTTGGATACAATGGTACTCAGAGGCAACGATAAACCCAATCTGCACAAAAGAAATGGCATCTATTATTTATCTGCCGGATCGCATTATGCTACTTCTAAAAATGTATATGGTCCCTATACCACAAGGGGAAACACTGGAAATAATAAGTTTGGACTAGACTCAAGGGCACATGGCAATTTTTTTGAATGGAACAATCAATGGTTTCATACATGGTGCTATTTTCATTTAGGACGCGATGTGGCTAGGTATAGAGAGTCTTACATTAGTTATTTGCATTATAAGGAAAATGGTGAAATGGTTACTGATACTGTTTTGTTGGAAAAACATTTTGAAACGGGTGTGGGTCAGTACGATGCCGACTGGGATAAAATCGAAGCAGAATGGTATATGGATGCTTCAAATGTAACGAAAAGAGAAAGCCCAAATGGAGGCTTTGAAATTCAGGATATAAAGAATAATGGCTACCTGTTTTTTCCGAACATTCATAATTTAGAACAGGCAAAATCCATTTCTTTCCATTTAGCCTCTGCCAATGGAGGCACGATACAAGTTAGGGGCGATGATTTAAACGGACCGTTGTTGGGGTCAGTTAATATTCCTCCCACAGGGGGCTGGCACTCTTATCAAAAAATCGATACTGACTTGAAAAACCTTAAAGATGTTAATGGTGTCTATTTGGTATTTAAGGGGCAAGATAACTCCATTCTGCATCTAGACTGGTTTAATTTTCAGGATTAATTAGTTTAAATATTAACAAATTTAAAGTTTTTTTTTTATGAAAAGGTGTATGTTGTTGATTGTGAGCAATATTTTGTTTGTTTTTTTGGGCATAGGTATGCTGCAAGCACAAACGAACATGGTTTTTGAAGAAGTTGATGGACTTGTTGCTGTTGAAGCGGAACACTTCAGTAAGCAGAAAAAAACCGATAAGAGGATGTGGTATCTGTGTGACCCAAACACACCGTCAAGAGACAATGAAGGTAATTTCTCCGCTACAGCTAGTGGAAATGCTTACATGGAAATATTGCCCGATACCCGAAGAACTCATGCTGATTTGCTGATTCACAGTGAAAATTTTTCAAATGTTCCCGGAGTATTGGCAATTATTGAATATCAGGTGTATTTTAATAACCCCGGCAGGTATTATGTGTGGGCCAGATGCTGGTCAACAGGTCCTGAAGATAATGGAATGCACGTAGGCATAAACGGCACATGGCCTTTAAGCGGACAAAGAATGCAATGGTGTCAGGGTAAAAATTCATGGCGATGGGAAAGCAAGCAGCGTACTAGAGAGGTACATTGTGGAGTCGAAGGTCAGTTATATCTGGATGTTCCTTCCAAGGGTGTTCATACAATTGCTTTCTCTCTTCGCGAAGACGGGTTCAGGTTTGATAAGTGGATTATGACCAAAGACCCCGATTTTAAACGTCCTGAAGATGCAGGTCCGGCTGAAAGGATTTTTTCCGGAACCGCTAAAACAACTCCTGTAAGTGGTTCTTATCGTTTTATTGCGCTTGAAGATTTTGAAGATATCAGTTCTGGTGTAGTTCCTTATTATATGGATGAGGCTAGAAGAGCTCTTGCAATAAACGCTGCAAGAGCATGGAAAAGAGATGAATTTGCTGCTGCAAGTACAATATTTTACGGCGATAGAAACAATTATGATATTCAATTAACCACTCTGGCTGAATTTGATGGTGAATGCACTTATCGTGTGTTAGTAAATGACAAAGAAGTGGGGGTATTCATTAACGCAAGCGTACACGTAGACGATGATTATAAACCCATAAAAGCCGTTTTTCGCAATGTAAGGCTTTCAGCAGGTGATAAAATAACTGTTGAGTCGAATACGCATACCAATGGACTTATTCCGGAAGGTGATGGTACTGCCTGGGCAAGGGGGCGTTGGACTGAACTGGCTCTTATTCCTTCTTGCGATAGAAGTATTGTAAGGGCATTTCCCGGCAGAGTAGCTTGGAGTGCAGGCGTCAACCAGACCGAGAAAAGCAGTTGGCTTGATAGCCCATGGGCACTTGCCATTTTCAGATCCGCCGGGTTAAGCCAACGCAAAGTAGTCTATTTTGGTTACAACAATCATACTGGCAAAGAACAAAGCGAGACTGATGATGGAATTGTCAGGGGCACTTTATCAAAGTGGGGTGGTTATAATGATGAAATATTGTTCAACGAAATTGCTGATGCAGATGCCGCTGTTGAAAAGCTGCTTGAAGAAATTAAAAAATCAACCGAATCGGATCCTTTATGGCTTGTAGCTACGGGTTCTCTGGAAACAATCGGTCGTGCCATCGAGAGAGTTAATGCCGACGACTTAAGATTTGTAACCTTAGTAAGTCACAGTAACCTTAATTTATTTTCTACAGCGAAACAACATAACAGCAAATACACCCTTGCTTTCTTGAGAGAGAATGGTGTTCATTATAAAAAAATCAACGTTCAGGATAGGAAGCATAGCGGTGTGCCTGCATGGACAAGCTCTGGATTAAAGCGAAAAGCAGAAACATTTGAATTTTTAAAAGACCATAGAGACGAGCGCATGCAATGGCTATGGAATTGCCATTTAATGTCGAGTTCAGGAGAAAAAATTTATTATGATTTTTCCGATGCAGGTCTAGCATATTGGCTAGTAACCGGTGCGTTTTATGGGGGCGATGAATACGCTTCACCTATGAAGATGTACAATTTGCTTGACAGTTTTATCAACGGCGAAAGGTGATATAATTTATATCAAATGTCTGAATATTTAAAATCACTGTTGTCCGGTAAAAAATAAAACATAAAACAGATTGCTTCGCGTTGCTCGCAATGACTACATTGCGAGCGGAGCGAAGCAATCTCTAACTTTTTACCGGACAACAATAATTGAAAATATAAGTCGTTTTGACTATCTGTTTCAAGTTTGACTATTTTTTTCCATTGATTGACAAAAGGGTGATA
The DNA here is from genome assembly GCA_007116765.1 of Prolixibacteraceae bacterium. Taxonomy (GTDB): domain Bacteria; phylum Bacteroidota; class Bacteroidia; order Bacteroidales; family Prolixibacteraceae; genus Roseimarinus. The sequence goes on from SKHV01000299.1 coordinate 5,661, forward strand.
TAATAGCGTGTAGATTTATCTTAATATTGTTTAAACAATATGTAATTACACTATTTACAGTTGCTAATAAATCATTTAAGTATTGAATGGAATTTCATAGGGATCATATTGTAAAAAGATGCAAAAGAAGAATAGTTCTTAGCAGTGTACTCTATGTGTTAATTTGCATTTCTACATTACTTTCTGTAAAGTCCTGTTTGTCAACTAAACACGAATATGAAGAGTTGACCATGTCTATGGATATTTTTTTTATGAAAAATATGGAAATTGATGTTGATGAGATAAAGGATTAGAGGTATTGATTATAATAGTATAATTATACTATTGATTTTTTAAAAGTTCAATATGGATAAGGCTTCTTTTATTTATACAATTTGCATTGTTTTGATTCTGGTTTCATTTAGAGTGTTTTCTCAAGAGAGACAATTAAATGGACAAGTGGTAGTTTTTGAAAACATTCCGGTAGTTGAAGCTAAAGTGCAGGTTAAAAGTAATGATTCAATATACAAAACCGGTAAAAATGGAATGTTTCATATTAGTTGTTCAGCTATAGATATAGTTATTGTTACAGCAAATGGTTTCAGGCGCGAAAGGATAAGAATAGATGAAGAGACTGAGGACTTATTTATAAATCTTAGGCTAAGGTCTAACCCCAAAAGCCATGAGAGAGCCTATTTATTTGGACATGTAGCGGATCGTGACAAGCTTTTTGCAGCTTCTTCTTTAACTGATGTAGATGACAACTTCTCATCTTACAGTAATATGCTTGAGTTAATTGAAGGGAGATTTCCCGGCGTTGATACTTACGGAGGTAAAATTGTTATTAGAGGTATTGGTACAGCAAGTGGTAATAATGATCCTTTGATAATAGTAGATGGAGTTAAAGTGAGGTACGAATATTTCAATATGATTGCTCCAGGCGATGTTAAAAGCATAGATGTTATTAAGGATGGAACAACCGCAATGTACGGTTTTGAAGGTGGTAATGGTGTAATTATTGTTGAAACTAAAAGTTCTGTAAAGTAGTTGTTTGTTTGTTTGTTTAAATATTCATTGTTTTAATTTTATTGCGTTGATTTGCGGTATTCGCTTGGTGTTTTTCCGGTTTTTTCTTTAAAAAGTTTGCTGAAATAGTACACAGAACAAAAACCTAAATTGTGTGAAATTTCTTTGATGCTAAGGTTGGTGTTTATTAGTTGATCAATTGCCTGTTTAATCCTAAGCGATGAATGGTATTGCAAAGGCGAAAACCCGGTGTAACGCTTAAAAGCCTTACGGAAATGCGAGTAATTCACTTCTAATTCATTGGCAATGTGTTCTATGTTTAAGTTTTCCTTTGTATTGTTTCTGATAATAATGCAAGCCTTCTGGATGGCTTTTTGTATGGGGTCGTGGGTGAAATCTTCGTTCTTTTTAATGGATATTATATTTCCCATTAGCTGTATTATTAAGCCGGAGCATATTTGCTGATAGCCCGGGCGTTCGTATTTTACTTGCTTGAATATTTCGTTGTAGAGGTCAATTATTTTTTCGTGAAAACCAATCACTGTTACTTTGTTTTTCGACAAAATATCCGATGACGCAATCATCGATTCTGCCATATTACCCATAAAACCAACATAATGCTCGGTCCAACCTGTTTCTCCTTTTGGCTTGTAACGGTGCCAAACATTCGGATGCAGAATAATTATCGAACCTTCTTTTATAGGTATAATATCGCCTTTGGTTTCCAATACCCCTTCGCCGTTTGTAATGTAGTTAATTTGATATTCGTGAAGTACACGACCATTTTCCCATTTAAAATGGTAACCACTGGGGTGGGGCGCCGGCGGATACTCAGAGCCGGCTTCAACACAGGCCGAGCCAGCTACAGTTATGTATAAACCCCAGTTGGAATCAGTATGGCTGTTGGGTAAATATTTAAAATCGTTCAGCATTATTATTTGTCATTTTGTGTAAACAATTGAGCATTTTGTGTATTGAAATATCAATAAATGAGGATTATTTTTGAAAAATGATTATGCCAAATTATAAAAAAAAATCATTTTATGGTACGTTTTGTTCATGTAATTATCATTATTTCTTTTTTACTGGTCAATTATTCGTGTAAAAACAACTCTAATTCAGTTAAGGTAGGTTTTTTAGTTCATACTTTGAATGATGAGCGTTGGGCGATAGAAAGGGATATAATAGTTGAATATATAAGTGAGCAGGGAGGAGCAGTTTTGTTCAACAATGCAGAAAATAATGAACGCTTACAGTATCAACAGGCCTTAGAGATGATTAAACAAGGAGTTGATGTTTTAATAATATCTCCTGTTAATTCTAAATCAGCTGCCTCTATAGTTAGGATGTGCCATACAAATAAAGTAAAAGTAATAGCATACGATATAATTATTGAAAATTCCGATCTTGACTTATATGTTTCGTTCGATAATGAGAAAATTGGAGAACAAATGGCTCAATATGCCAGCACTATATGTAAGAAAGGCAACTATGTATTATTTTGGGGTGATGGCAGTATGGCAATATCGCATTGGATAAAAGGTGGACAACTAAAAGTATTGTCTCCATTAATCGAAGATGAAAGTGTAAATGTTGTTTATCAATCGTTTGTGGAGGGGTGGAGTGCCGTTAATGCTAAAATGAAAATGAAACGCATTATTGATATGTACAATCAAGATATTGACGTTGTTATTGCTTCTTCCGATGGTATTGCACAAGGTGTTATTGATGCATATTTAGAAAGTGGAATATATGATATGCCAATAATTACCGGTCAGGATGCAAGCTTATCAGCAATCGAAAACATTAAAAATGGATATCAATCCATGTCAATTGAAAAATCTTTTAACGATTTAGCCTTAGTAGCTGCTAAAAATGCTTTATTGATGGCTAAAAATAGGGAAACTTCGACTTCAAGAATTGTAAATAACGGCAGGTTTGAAGTACCTTCCGTTTTGATTGAAACTAATCTTTATGAAATCAATAATTAACATCTAAATTTAAATTAATGGATTCTATTTTAAGTATCGCTTTAATTGCATTAGGTAGCATAGGGGCTGCCAGTTTCTATGTGCCCTTTAAAAAAGTAAAAAAATGGGCATGGGAATCGTATTGGCTTACGCAAGGTGTGGCTGCTTGGCTTATTGCACCCTGGGTTTTTGCTTTATTAACTGTACCCGCAGGATCATTAATGACCATTATCAGCGAATCGCCATCGTCGGCTAAATGGCTTGCAATGTTTTTTGGTATGCTATGGGGTGTTGGCGGTTTAACCTTTGGGCTTAGTATTCGTTACCTTGGAGTAGCGCTAGGGCAAAGTATTGCCTTAGGTTTTTGTGCTGCATTTGGAACACTTATTCCGCCTATTGTGGCTGGAGAAAATCTTTTTTCAACCTCATCGGGTATCTTAATGTTAATTGGAGTTGCGGTTTGTATTGCCGGAATAGCAATTATTGGTTATGCTGGTGCGTTGAAATCGAAAGGGATGAGCGAGGCTGATCGCAAAGCTGCTATCAAAGAATTTGCCCTAAAGAAAGGAGTGATCATTGCTATTTTTGCAGGTGTAATGAGTGCTGCTTTCAGTTATGGATTCGAAGTAGGTAAGCCTATCGATCAGGTAGCTCTTGCACACGGAATTAACCCTCTTTACCAGAGTAACCCAACTTTAATTTTTATATTGCTCGGAGGTTTTTTCACTAATCTTGTTTATTGTGTTTTTCTGAATATAAAAAACAAAACCTACACCGATTATTTGTCGGTATCTAAAGGTGTTTTCTTTAATAATATCTTTTTCACTTTCCTTGCCGGCTTTTTGTGGTTTTTGCAATTTCATTTCTATGGAATGGGAAAGAGTCTCTTAACAGGAGGTATGGCTCCGTTTGCATGGAGTATTCTTATGGCTCTGAATATTGCGTTCAGCAACGTATGGGGGATTTTCCTCAATGAATGGAAAGGCGCTAAACGATCAACTATGATAGTACTTGTTGTGGGTATAATGGTATTGATTGCTTCAACCTTTGTAGTTAATATTTAATAAAACTAAATAGAAAATAGATGAAACGATTGGCATTTAAAATGTACCTGAATGAAGGTCAAAAAGAAGAATATATAAAGCGCCATGATGAAATATGGCCTGAGTTAAAAAAACTACTTAAAGACAATGGAGTAAGTGAATACTCAATTTTTCTTGACGAAGAGACTAATATTCTTTTTGCCTTTCAGAAAAACAGTGGCGAGGGTGGTTCGCAGGATTTAGGCCAAACTGAAATTGTTCAAAAGTGGTGGAAGTACATGGCTGATGTGATGAAAGCTAATCCCGATAATTCACCCGTAAGCGTACCTCTCGAAGAGGTATTTTTCATGGAATAACCAATAATTATTAATATTTAAATTGTAAAGATATGACAAAACAAGATGTAATTAAAAAAGCATACGAAGTATCTAAAGAGCAATATGCTGCTTTGGGTATCGATACAGATGCGATAGTAAAAAAAATGAACGATGTTGTAATCTCGCTGCACTGCTGGCAAACCGACGATGTGGGCGGATTTGAGACCCCCGACTCTGAACTTTCGGGTGGTGGCATACAGGTTACAGGCAATTATCCGGGCAAAGCATCGAGCATTGAACAAATGCGTGCCGACCTCGACAAAGTGCTGGCGCTTTTACCCGGTAAGCAACGTTTGAACCTTCACGCAATTTATGGAGAGTTTGGTGGCAAACTGGTCGATAGGAATGAAATTTCAATTGAACATTTTCAAGGTTGGGTAGATTGGGCCAAAGAACGTGGCATGGGTCTCGATTTCAACGCAACCTGCTTTTCTCATCCACGTGCTGCCGATGGGTTCACGCTCTCAAGCAAAAACGAGGAAAACCGTAAGTTTTGGGTGGAGCACGTGGCTCGTTGTCGTGCAATTGCTGCCGAAATGGGCAAACAGCTCGGAACTCCTACTGTACACAACACATGGATTCCCGATGGCTCAAAAGATGTACCCGTTGACCGCAACGGTCACCGCACATTGTTGAAAAAATCGCTCGACGAAGCTTATGCAATTGAATACCCCAAAGAACACATGAAAGATGCCGTTGAAAGCAAATTGTTTGGAATTGGCGCCGAAAGTATGACTGTAGGCTCACACGATTTCTACCTGAGCTATGCGGTGAAAAACAACAAACTTATTTGTCTCGATAACGGCCACTTTCACCCAACAGAACAGGTGGGCGACAAAATTTCGGCCTGCTTACAGTTTGTCGATGAGGTGTTGTTACACGTTACACGCCCGGTTCGCTGGGATAGCGACCATGTAGTTACATTAGGCGAAGATTTGCAGTTGATTGCTTCTGAAATTGTACGCAACGATTTCCTTAGCCGCGTAAAAATAGGTCTTGACTTTTTCGATGCTTCGATTAATCGCGTTGGAGCATACGTAGTGGGAACTCGTGCTGCACAACAGGCTTTCCTAATTGCAATGCTCGAACCAACTGCAAAAATTAAAGCTATGGAAGAGGAAGGTAAAAACTTTGAACGCCTAGCTATGCTCGAAATAATGAAAAGCAAACCATGGGGCGCTGTGTGGGACTATTATTGCATGCAAAGCAATGTGCCTGTAGCCGAAGATTTTATTGCTGAAATACAGCAGTACGAAGATGAAGTATTAACAAAAAGATAATTGGAGTTAGCCAATAGTCAATAGTCAGTAGTCATTGGTCATTATGTAAATATATTTGACCAATGACTACTGACTTCTTACAACTGACTCAATGACTATTGGCCAATGACAACTGACTTAAAGATGAAAAACGTAATAGCAATATTCGACATAGGGAAAACCAACAAAAAATTCCTGCTTTTCGACGAAAGTATGAAACTGGTTTTTCAACAAGAAGAAGAATTTGAAGAAGTAGCTGACGATGAAGGTTTTTTGTGCGATGATATTGAACGCTTTGAAACCTGGATGTGGCAACTCATTCGACAAACAATCAATTCAGGAGAATTCAATGTTAAAGGCATTAATTTTTCAACTTACGGAGCAAGTTTGGTTTATCTCGATGAAAACGGTAAGCGTTTAACGCCTGTATATAATTACCTTAAACCAATGCCCGAGAATGTACTGGAGGGTTTTTACGATGCGTATGGTGGGGTAGAGGAGTTTAGCCGTAAAACAGCTTCTCCTGCTTTGGGAATGCTTAATTCGGGCTTGCAAATTTTGTGGCTCAAAAAGAATAAAACCGAGCGTTACCAAAAAGTAAAGAACATACTGCATTTTCCTCAGTATCTTAGTTATTTGTTTACAGGGAAGATAGTTTCAGAATACACATCGATTGGCTGCCATACAGCTATGTGGGATTTTGACAAGCAAAAATACCACAACTGGCTAGCTGACGAAGGCATTAGCTTACCGGACCCAATCGCTAATTCAAGCACTTTCGATGTGGAAATAGAGGGGAAAAATATAAAAGTTGGTATTGGTATCCATGACAGCTCTGCATCACTGGTGCCCTATTTTATGGCTTCGAAAGAACCATTCATTCTAATTTCTACCGGAACTTGGGGTATTTTCATGAATCCCTTTAATAGCGAAGCTCTTACAACAGAACAATTGAAGAATGATTCGCTTTGTTACATGAGTATACAACAAAAACAAGTGAAATCGTCGCGCCTTTTTATGGGGCATATTCACGATGTGAATGTAAAACGTATTTCAGAATATTTCGGGGTAGGTGAGAAACATTTTCGACAGGTAAAAGTAAATGAAGCGTTAATAGATAGCTATATAAATGGAGCTGAAAAGGTGTTTTTCGAGAGCGGAATACCATCCGATTTTACTGATATAAAAGTTGATTTATCACAATTCTCTACATTCGACGAAGCCTATCACCGTTTCTTGTTTGATTTGGTACAGGAAAGTATGGATTCGCTAAAGTTGATAATTCCGGACAACGATAAATCGAGTATGGTTTATGTATCGGGAGGTTTTACTCGTAATGCAAGGTATATGACTATGCTACAGAAGCTTATGCCAGGTAGAACAGTTGTTCCTTCTGAAATTGATAATGCATCTGCACTAGGGGCTGCCATGGTGGTTTGGGAAAAAGCCTTCAATACTGGGATTCCTGAATTTAAGTTGTAGCGTTTTGACTATTATATTATTATTAAAGAAAAGTGATTTGCAATTATACAATCGCAAATCACTTTTTAATTTTTCAAACAGTATTTAATTGATAGTTATGAGTAGTTTAATTGATATTAAAATGATGCATCCAAGCGAACAGGTGGTAAAAGTAATTGATCGCATTTACCGGAGAGGAATGACAACTACTTCAGGTGGTAATATATCAATAATCGACAACGATGGCAATATTTGGGTTACTCCATCGGCAGTTGACAAAGGTTCTCTTCGGGCAACCGATATTGTATGCGTGAAAGCCGACGGAACCATTGAAGGCAGGCATAAGCCTTCATCGGAGTTTCCATTTCACAAAGCCATTTACGACATACGCCCCGATATAAAGGCAATTATTCATGCGCATCCCCCTGCACTGGTTTCATTTAGTATTGTGCATCAAATGCCTGATACAAATATACTTGGACAAGCCAAAAGCGTTTGTGGTGAAATTGGATATGCACCTTACGAACTTCCCGGTAGCGATTTGCTCGGCGAGCGTATAGCAGTTGAATTCCAAAAAGGTTATAAAGCCATAATTATGGAAAACCATGGTACTGTATTGGGTGGTTCCGATTTGGTTGATGCCTATCAGCGTTTCGAAACATTGGAGCTGTGTTCGCGGGCTATACTTAATGCTAAAACCATTGGCGAGCCGAATTTTTTAGATAACCAACAAGTTAAGGAGTGGGAAAATCAGGTTTTGGCCGAATTACCCGAGTTCGAAGCTTCAGATTTTCCATCGGACGAACTGCAAAAAAGAAAAGAAATTCACCGTATTGTACACCGTGCCTGCGAGCAGGGCTTAATGATTAGCTCGTATGGAACCGTATCGGTACGCTGGCGAGAAAACGATTTTTTGATTACACCGCGTGATTTACCGCGATGGAACCTTCAACTCGACGATATTGTGAGAATTAGCGGAGGAATGCAAGAAAAGGGCAAAAATCCCAGTAGAGCCACTTGGCTGCATCAACAAATTTACATGAAAAACCCAGGCGTTAATGCTATTATTCTTACACAACCTCCTTATTTAATGGCCTATGGTGCAACCCGTCAGCCACTTGATGTACGCACTATTCCCGAAAGCTGGATTTTTCTGCAGGATATTCCTTCTTTGGCTTTTGGTACTCAGTTTATGGGTAACAATACCATCCCTGATATGTTGTCGAAAAATACGCCAGCTATATTGATTCAGAATGATTCGGTTATTGTAACAGGCGGCAATTTACTGCAAGCTTTTGACCGGTTGGAAGTAGCAGAGTTTAGCGCACAATCGTTAGTTATGGCCAAATCAATTGGTGAACTGATTCCAATTAATGAAAAGCAAGTAGAAGATTTACGAAAGAAGTTTTTAAGTTAATTATTTGAATTGTAGTTGTAGTTGTTGTTGTTTAGAAAGATTTCATTACAGTAACTTCCGCTCTATCTCCCTTAAATTGTCCATTTTCTTTTTGGCAAGGAAACTGTAAATGTCGCCCAAGTGTTCTTTTATACGTTGTTGCCCGAATTCGTAAATTTTGTGTATTAGCCCGTCGAGGAAATCCCTGTCGTGCGAAACCACTATTAGCGTACCGTCGAAAGCCTTCAGTGCTTCTTTCATTATGTCCTTGGTTTTCATGTCGAGGTGATTGGTGGGCTCGTCGAGTATGAGCAGGTTTACGGGTTCGAGCAGCAGCTTAATCATCGACAGTCGTGTGCGTTCGCCGCCTGATAGTACTTTTACTTTTTTGTCGATATCGTCGCCACTGAACATGAATGCCCCAAGCAGGTCTTTTATTTTTGTGCGTATGTCGCCCACAGCCACATCGTCGATGGTTTGAAAAACCGAAAGTTCCTCGCTGAGTAAGGATGCTTGGTTTTGGGCAAAGTAGCCAATCATCACGTTGTGCCCCAATTGTAGGGTGCCTTCAAAGTCAATTTCGTTCATTATGGCTTTCACCAGTGTCGATTTTCCTTCACCATTCCTCCCTACAAAGGCTACTTTTTCGCCCCGTTCAATGGTAAGCGAAGCATTTTTGAACACCAGGTGTTCGCCGTAACTTTTCGATACTTCGTTCAAAATAACCGGGTAATTGCCCGAGCGGGGCGATGCGGGAAAACGGAGCTTCAGCGCTGAGCGGTCTTCTTCATCTACTTCAACCATTTCAAGCTTTTCGAGCATACGCACGCGCGATTGTACCTGGTTGGTTTTCGAGTAAGTGCCCTTAAAACGATCAATGAAATCCTGGTTGTCGGCTATCATTTTTTTCTGTTCGTCGAAAGCCTTTTGCTGGTGTATGCGGCGCTCGGCACGTAATATTTGGTATTGCGAAAAGTTTACCTTGTAATCGTATATGCGGCCCATGGTTACTTCAACGGTGCGGTTGGTTACGTTATCCACAAAGGCACGGTCGTGCGAAATAAGTATTACCGCCTTCGACGAGTTGACCAGAAAGTCCTCCAGCCATTGCACCGACTCAATATCGAGGTGGTTGGTGGGCTCGTCGAGCAGTATTAAATCGGGATTTTTGAGCAGTATTTTGGCCAGCTCGATACGCATACGCCAACCGCCGCTAAACTCGCTGGTGGGGCGGGTAAAGTCGCTGCGTTCAAAGCCCAGACCTTTGAGAATTTTCTCAACTTCGGCATCGTAGTTTATTTCTTCAATGGAATAAAATTTCTCGCTCAGTGTCGAAACCTCTTCAATAAGCTGGTAGTAGCTGTCCGATTCGTAATCGGTGCGGGTGGTAAGCTGGCTGTTGAGGCTTTCGATTGCTTGCCTCATTTCAAAAATGTGGGCAAAAGCCTGCGATGCCTCTTCAAACACAGTGCGCCCATCTTCGGTCATAAGGTGTTGGGGCAGGTAGGCAATCACCGCATCGGCAGGTGCCGAAATACGGCCACGGTTGGGTGTTTTTTCCCCTGCAATAATTTTGAGCAGGGTCGATTTGCCCGCCCCGTTTTTGCCCATCAATGCAATGCGGTCTTTTTCGTTAATCACAAACGAAATATCCTGAAAAAGCGTTGTACCGCCAAACTCTACCGTTAAACCATCAGCCGAAATCATCTAAACCATTTTATATTGAGGCGCAAAAGTAGTCCGATTTTTTAATATTGGAATTTTTTTGGTTGTGGATTTCTGGATTTTCTGGATTTTCGGATGCTGGATATTGGATCTTTGTCCCGATATGTATTGAGCTTGTTTTTAGTATGCTTTCAGAAATAGTACCAATGTAGCCGCTTAGCGGCAATATACTTCCAATAGAAAGTTCATTTGATCAAAAACATATTGCCATCAGGAAACATTCGTGCAATTTGTGCAATTCGTGGACAGAAATAAGGTAACTATTGCTTTGTGCTTGCGCCGTTTTATCCGTTGTAGCTCAGTATCTACCAAAATAGCCCCGGTAATTGTCGGGGCTATGCTGCTGTTTTTTTTTCGACGTAGCTAAATTATTGTTCCAAAGAAATACATTCCTGAATCGAGCTTGCAAGATAAGCGGAGCTAATCGTAGCGTAGTGAAGATCGGCGTAGCAAAACTTGACCCCCCCGTGAAATGATGCCTTGCATCAAAATATTCAATTTTATTTCACGGGGTATACCTGAAATCAAAATTCCCCACCAAACTATACTCCCGCGAATTGTAAAATACCTGACTGTAAAAGAAGAATCCCGGTTTGTTGGTCGCTATTTTGTGGTCGAGTTGCAGAAAGGGTGAGCCATCGGGAATGCCGAAAATGCATATTACCTTACTCGTATTCGAACAAATAAAATTCTACCCTTCTGTTTCGCAGCAGGTCATCGCTAGTGCGGCCAAACGAAATTGGAAAATTCTCCCCAAACCCCATCGAATGTAACCTTGATGGACA
>SKHV01000426.1 GCA_007116765.1 Prolixibacteraceae bacterium
ATAGTATAAAAACAAAAGAAAACATGGCAAGATTTTTTCATACACCCAAGCCAAAATCATATAATGTTGAACCTCGCTATTGGGATCCGGAAAAGGAAAAGCGTGATGCACGCGAAAGGCGAATCAAATCGGAAATGGGTTTAAAAGACGACAACGGAAGCTACAAACCATTTATTGGCAAAGGCGATTTCCGCAAAGGCTTATCGAAAGGAAAATGGTCGGCCAGAAATCAACGCCGCAAATCCAATATTCGCTTACTCATTCTGATTGCTTTACTTGGTTTATTAGTTTTATTCATTCTGAAATAGGGAGGTTTCTGGTGGCTGATATTATTCGTTTACTATCTGATTCGGTAGCCAATCAAATTGCTGCAGGTGAGGTGATACAGCGCCCTGCATCGGTAATTAAAGAGCTGGTTGAAAACGCCATTGATGCCGAATCGACAAAAATCATAATTCATGTGAAAGATGCCGGTCGTACTCTGATACAGGTTAGCGACAACGGCAAGGGCATGTCGCCCACCGATGCACGAATGGCTTTTGAGCGCCACGCCACATCAAAAATCAATTCTGCTGCTGATTTGTTTGCCATAAAAACCATGGGCTTCAGAGGCGAGGCACTGGCTTCGATAGCATCGGTTGCCGAGGTAGAAATGAAAACTCGCCGCCACAACGATGAGCTAGGTACTTTCATTCATATTTCGGGGTCAGAGCTCATTACTCAAGAAACCGCTTCGACCTCGGCAGGCACGACGTTTTTGGTCAAAAACCTGTTTTTTAACGTACCTGCTCGTAGAAAATTTTTAAAAACGAACACTACCGAACTAAAACACATCATTACAGAAATACAACGGGTTGCCTTACCCAACCACAATATTAGCTTTTCACTCTACCACAACGAAACCCCTGTATATGAACTAAATGCCGAAAACCTTCGAAAAAGAATTGTAAATATTTTTGGTAAAAACGTCAATCAGAGCCTAATTCCAATCCAAAGCGATACGCATTTGGTCAAATTGAACGGATTTGTGGGCCAGCCAAAATATGCACGTAAAACATTTGGCGAACAATTCTTTTTTGTGAACGGGCGGTACATGAAGCATCCCTTTTTTCACCGCGCAGTGATGCAGGCATACGATAAAATATTGCCCCACGATATGATTCCGGCTTATTTCATCATGTTTGAAGTTGATCCTGCCACCATCGACATCAACATTCACCCAACCAAGACCGAAATAAAATTTGAAAACGAAAGCATGCTGTGGCAGCTGTTGGGCGCAGCCATACGCGAAGGGCTCGGTAAGTTTAATGTAGCTCCAAGCATCGATTTTGATCAGGAAGGAAGCATTGATATACCCATTGCTCCAAAATCGACCGATGGAATACAACAACCTACATTAAGCATTGACCCGGATTACAACCCATTCGAAAGCCATAAAACCAAAGCTACCCACTACACTGACTCTTCAGGGCATAAAAACACCGAAAACTGGGAAAGTTTATATTCGGAAAATACCGAAAATAATCAGTTCTTGATTCAAACCGAAAATGAAGCAGTGCAAGCAAACTTTACCGACACAAATATCAATACATCATTGGAACAGGGACGCAATATTTTACTGTTCAAAAATAAATATTTACTCACTCCCGTTAAATCGGGATTAATGATTATTGACCAGCGCCGTGCGCATCAACGCATTTTGTACGAGCAACTTATGATAATATTAACCAACGAAGAAGGTGTTTGTCAGCAACTTCTCTTTCCACAAACTCTTGAAATGAACAAAGCCGACTCGACATTGCTCAATTCAATTATTGAAGATTTGAATATAATTGGATTTGACATTAGAGAGTTTGGCCCTGACACGTTCATTATAAACGGAATACCGGGCTTTTTAGACCATTCAAATGCAAAATCAATAATTGAAAGTACTTTGGAAGATTTAAAAAGTGGTAATTTGAACATAAAAGAAAAGGCTCGTGAACAAATCGCCATTTCGCTTGCTGCGGCATCGTCGATAAAATACGGTCAACATTTATCTCAAGACGAAGCAGGAAGACTGATTGACAGCCTTTTTGCATGTCAAACCCCGAATTATTCACCCACAGGTAAAACTATAATTGAGATAATCCAGCTTGATGAAATTGAAAGAAAAATGAAATAAAGTAGACAGCCTGTCAGTTTTTAAGCAAAGATTGACATCTGGGCAAAAATGGCTCAAAGCTTGTTAATGAATAGAAAAATTAAAAAATATGTATCAGCAACGTTCACCATTTTCACAAATACCTCCGGTAACAAAAAATTTAATCCTAATTAATGGATTAATGCTTTTGGCTAGCTACGTATTGCAGCAGCAAGGCGTTAGTTTAACCAGGATTCTTGGTTTATATTACCCCGGATCCGAATTATTCAGGCCGTTTCAGATTGTTACGCATATTTTTATGCATGGCGGAATAGGTCACCTTTTTTTCAACATGTTTGCCTTGTTCATGTTTGGCCGTGTATTGGAAGGCGTATGGGGGCCAAAACGCTTCCTTATTTTTTATTTCGTAACCGGGCTGGGCGCTGCTGCACTACACACCTTTGTGAACTACATTGAAATTGCTCCCATGTTAAGTGCAGCCGAGGCAATTTCAAATACTCCTTCGCCCGAATTATTTTCATCGTTTGTCAGCAAATATCAGAATACAATTCAACGTCTGGGCTTTAACCTGCCTGCGGTAATGGATTTTTCAGCAAAGTGGCACGATTTCAGGGGAACTGCTTCTTATGAAGCCGAAGCCATAAACTTTCTGGATAAATTGATGCAAACCCGTATGAATATACCTACTGTGGGTGCATCGGGTGCCGTTTTTGGTGTACTACTAGGCTTTGGTATGCTTTTCCCGAATACTCAGCTCATGCTTCTTTTCCCACCTATACCTATACGAGCCAAATATTTTGTAATTGGTTACGGTGTGTTAGAACTCATTCTGGGCTTGTCAAACTCAGGCAGCAACATTGCCCACTTTGCCCACTTGGGAGGTATGATTTTTGGTTTCATTTTAATTAAATACTGGAATAAAAACAGTACACATTTTTATTAGTTATGGATATCTGGGGTGAAATAAAACAAACATTTAAACGCGGAAGCATTGTTACAAGACTCATTTATGTAAATCTGGCTGTATTTTTGGCCTTGCGAATAATTCTTGTGGTATTTTCGTTGTTTAACTCGAGCCTGCCAATAATCGAATGGCTTGCTCTTCCGTCGGACATAAGCTTGTTAATGAGGCGTCCGTGGACACTTATCACATATATGTTTTTGCACTACAGTTTCATCCATATTCTTTTCAATTTGCTTTGGCTGTATTGGTTTGGTAAAATTTTTCTTCAATATTTCGATGAAAAAAAATTGCTAAGTCTGTATTTTCTGGGAGGAATTTCGGGTGGAATAATATACATGCTTGCTTACAATATTTTTCCTGCGTTCGAAAGCATTGCACATGCAGGCAGATTGCTGGGTGCATCGGCATCAATTATAGCCATAGTGATTGCAACAGCCGTCTACACTCCAAACCTATCATTGCACTTGTTCCCACTGAGTGCGCTCTTTGGACCAATTAAAATAGTTTGGATAGCTTTAGCCTCGGTTCTTATTTACATTATTGGTGTAGGAGGCTCAAATGCAGGCGGAAATTTAGCACACCTAGGCGGGGCATTGTGGGGTTATTTATACATGTTGCATCTAAAAAAGGGAAACAACATAACAGCCTCATTCGATACATGGCTTTATCAGTTTTTCTCGAAAGCAGGTGCATTTTTCTCGAAACGAAATCACATGCATGTAAGTTACCGAAGAGATAAGGTACAAAACATGAACGACAGGGAGTATAATAAGAAGAAAAAAGCCGAGAAAGAAGAAATCAATATCATACTCGACAAGATAGCTCGCTCGGGTTACGACAGTTTAAGCAAAAAAGAAAAAGAAATGCTTTTCAAAATGGGCGGTCAAAAAGGAAAGCCAAACTAAACCGCTATCTTATTTCAACACAAGCTACACTTACTACTGAAAGTTATTGCCGTATAAGTTCTTCTACTTCGCCAAGTTTGGTTTTAGCTTCCTCATCGTTAGGTTTTAAACTAAGTGCCCTGCGGTAAAAAAAGCGGGCTACCGAAAGATTGTTGGCATCAAAGGCTTCGTTCGCCCGTTGCATGGCCTCGTCGTATTCGCGGTTTGCGGTGCGCGATGCAGTACTTTGCGCTAACCTTGTACTTACCAGTATTCTTTCAGTCACATATTCGTCGTTAGGTTTAGCCTCACCGGCTTTCATGTAGTAGAAACGTGCCACACCAAAATCGCCGGTAGCAAATGCCTCGTCTGCTCGCAGTATCATTTCGGCATATCTTGCTTCATTCACATTATCGCCCAATATCTGCTGTTCAACAAAGCTTAGTTTTTCAGTAGCTAAGGCATCGTTAGGAACTAGAGCCAATGCACGTCTGAAGTAAAAACGAGCAAGTCCCCAGTCTTGTGAAACAATAAACTGCTCACCCAATTGCATAGCTTCACTATAAGCCAAACGCCTTGCCTCGGCACTCAAGCTTCTCAAATCGGAAAAATCAATTTTGTCAAGTTCAGACTGTGTCTCAGGCTCTTGTGTTTGTTGTGCACTGAGTATTTCATCTATACGTGCTATTTGATTTTGAGGATACTCCTGCCCGGGAATTAACTGCAACGATTGCAAATACAGCAAACGAGCCGGGTGATAAGATTGCTGGTTAAAAGCTCTGTCGGCTCTAGCCAGAGTTTGTGTATAATCACTTTGAATCTGTTCTAGTCGTTTTTGTTCGTTAGCTTCCCGGGACAGGATTCCCCTTATTTTAGTAATTTGTTCTGTTGGATATTTTTCGCCTGGAATTATCAGCAAGGCATCGTGGTATTTTGCAATTGACTGATCGTATTGTTTGTTTTCGTATAAAACGTCGGCTTCGGCAATAATTTCATTGAATTTTTCTCTTACTGCTTCGTCTCTGTCTGCTCCTGCAAGCAAGCGATCAATTTCTTCAATTTTACCTTTTGCATATTGCTCGTTAGGAATAAGCTCGCTTGCTCTTACATACAAAGGCCTCGCTTCACTATATTTGCGTGCGACCATAAGGCCATCGGCCTCGCGAATCAGACTGTTGTATTCTTCTCCTTCAATTTGAAGGCGAGCCAGAATACTATTAATTATCCGAATCTGATTTCGTGGATACAACTCGTAGTCTTTTATGGAAAGTGCCAGTTCGTAATACTCAATGGCATCGCGATAAAGCCTGTTGTCGAAGTTCCGATCAGCCTCGGCAATTGCATCATCGTAAGCACGGTTTCTTGCTTCCTGCAACTTGAGTCGCTCAGCTTCTTCGCGTTGTCGGGCCAATGCTAAAGCAATATCGTCGTCGTGCAGTAAACGATCAATTTCTTCAACCATTAATAAGGCATAACTACTTTCATTAATTTGCGGCACAGCAAGTGCATAATGTTCTTTGGCTGCTGCAAGCTCTTCGTTCAAAAATTTTTCATCGCCTTTAGCAACCAATTCTTGATAGCGCTTTTCTCTTGCCCGGTAAACAAGCTTGTAATGTTCAACTTCGTTTATTCCGAGTGCGTAACTGTTATCTACCTCACGAGTCGCATTTTCGAGTCGCGACACTATCTGGTTTTCGCCGGGTTTTATACGATTTGCAATTTCGAAGGCTACTTTAGCCACAGTGTATTCGCGCTCATTCATTTTTTGGTCGCCATAGTTTATATACTTTGACAAATTTGAGTCGTTTGCCGGCCCCAAAGTTTCGATAAGCTGTTCGTGCAAAAGCAACTGATACATGCGCCCCACCTGACGGCGCGGGTTTTCCCTGTCGGGGAAAATCATCAAGGCATCGCGGTATAAATGCATAGCTAGCTCGTAATTTCTTTGTGTTGAATGATAGTCGGCATCGCGCATGTTTTTGTTAAACTCGTCGGTTTTAGCCTTTAAGGTTTCACGTTCGTAACGTTCACTTTTTTTTCTGATTTCATCAAGAATATGGCTTACTTCACTTTGCATGGTTCGTGCATCACGTAGCAAATCAGCATCAAAATTATCGATTTGTGAATTATACGAAATCCGTGGAATATTGTCGTCGGACATGCTCACTCCCGGCACATTGCGATAGAGTATAACCGCAACCTGATAAGGTGGGAAGGAGCAATCTCCTGAACATACTCCTTCGGGAAGCCGGGAATCTACTTCAATTGATTTAGAATAGTAGCCATCTTTTGAGAAAGTAAATAAATATTGCTGTCCCAGCTCAAGTTGTATACGAAAGTTACCGGTTCGGTTTACCTGCACGTTTCTCAGTAATGCTCCGTTACGGAGAACCTGAATATTTGTGCCCTCTACCAAACCTTGCTCTACCTTAACATTCCCGGTTAAATAGAAATACCCAGAAGGCTGCTGAGCATGCACTAAAACCAGAAATAAAAAGCATAACAAAATGCTAATTACTTTTCGGGACATTATAACTTTTAACCAGTTTACTTATCACCATAAATTTAACTTTATAAGCGACAAAAATCAATAAGAATTCACAAAAGATATGAATTTATGTTGAATTTATTTTTCAAATTAAATACAACAGCAAAAAAAACTTGTATGTTTAACTTGTATTTACCACTTTTACAGCCTGTTTAATTCATATTAGCAATGATAAAAAAACCAGGCATACTTGCGGCACTTTTTCCAATATTATTACTCATTGTACTTTTAACATCCAATGTATTTCTTTTCGACGATGTACTCGACGGCCCCAATCAAATTGCTTTATTGCTGGCCGCATCGGCAGGTATTATTATCGCGTACAGTTTGGGATACCGATGGAGTGCCATCAATCATCGCATTGTAAAAACTATTGGAGCAGCTATGCCGTCGATGCTCATACTACTATTAATTGGCTCGCTGGCCGGCACATGGCTACTAAGTGGTGCAATACCGGTGATGGTTTACTACGGGCTCGACATTATAAACCCAAAAGTTTTTTTAGTTACCGCGGTTGTTGTAAGCGCAATAGTTTCGGTAGTTACCGGCAGTTCATGGTCGACTGTAGCTACTATTGGTGTAGCACTTTTAGGAATTGGCACAACAATGGGCTTTAACGAAGCAATTGTAGCCGGAGCAATTATTTCGGGGGCATATTTTGGCGATAAAATTTCGCCACTTTCCGATACCACAAACCTGGCTCCGGCCATGGCAGGCACCGATTTGTTTACACACATCAGGTACATGTTGTACACTACTGTTCCATCGTTTGTATTGACCATTATTGCTTTTTTAGTGATTGGCTTTTTTTACGATTATCAATCGAAAGCTGTTGATGTGTCTTCAGTTCAACAAGCCATTGAGCATTCGTTTAACGTTACTCCACTACTCTTGCTAATACCAGTCATACTTTTCACAGTAATTGTATTGAAGGTGCCGCCGCTACCTGCATTAATGATTGGCACCTTGCTGGGTGGTGTTTTTGCAATTATTTTTCAACCCGATATTATTAAGCAATTTGGAGAAGCAGGAAGCAACTATTTGCAAGCATCGTACACAAGTGTAATGCAGGCTATGTTTGGCGATATTCAAATAAACACCAACGAACCGATGGTGAATGAATTGCTTAGCACTAGCGGAATGAGGGGAATGTTAAACACGGTTTGGTTAATTCTTACCGCCATGATATTTGGTGGGGTAATGGAAGCCGCCGGTTTGCTCGAAAGAATAACCCGACCTATTGTTGAGCGCGCAAAATCGACCGGCTCGCTGGTAGCCTCAACAGTAGCAACTTGCTTGTTTTTCAACACTACAGCGTCAGATCAATACATTGCGATAGTAGTTCCCGGACGAATGTTCAAAGATGCTTACGCCAAAAAAGGGCTTAAACCTGAAGTACTGAGCCGCACACTCGAAGATTCAGGAACAATGACCTCGGTACTCATTCCATGGAACACCTGCGGTGCCACTCAGGCAAAAGTACTTGGTGTATCTACAGTCTCCTATTTACCCTACGCGTTCTTCAATATCATCAGTCCGTTTATGACCATTGCTTTTGCTTATTTAAACATTAAAATGAGAAGGTATAAAGAAAAACCCAAGCAATAAATTTTAATATTTCATTTACTTACAATTAATTTATGCTGTTGGCAGTTTATAAAATCTGTTAAAATAGATTTTATAAGGGGTGTATTCATTCTTTTTTCGTTTTTTTGCACCTTACAATAAATCATACATTTTAATCAACATGCAGTTAATCGTAACAAATTTCGACTGGTTAAACTTTGTAGTTCTACCTTTACTAATTTTTCTTGCCAGAATTATTGATGTAACCATTGGTACCATAAGAATTGTGATGGTATCGAGAGGAAAAAAAATAGCTGCACCTCTTTTAGGTTTCGTTGAGGTGTTTATATGGATTGTTGCCATTGGTAAAATCATGCAGAATCTCGACAACTGGGTAAACATAGTTTCGTATGCCGCCGGATTTGCAGTAGGGAACTACATTGGTCTTCTAATTGAAGAGAAAGTAGCCATGGGTGTAGTGCGTATTCAAATCATAACTGCAAAAGCGGCCACCGATTTAATTGCGAAACTTAAATCATCGGGCTACGGAATTACCCACCACGAAGCTACAGGAGCCAATGGAAAAGTAAGCATCATGTACAGCATTATTAACCGAACCGATATCACAAGGGTAATATCAATTATCCGCAATTATAACCCTAATGCCTTTTACTCAATTGAAGACGTAAGATTTGTAAATCGAGGGGTTGAATCGATATACGAAGTGAAACGAAAACGTTTAAGAAAAGGAAAATAGAGCTTTCAATTTAAGCAGAAACTACCCCACTTCTGCAATATTGAACGGGACATACTAAAATTCGAAAATTTACTATCAATACAATCGTTTGCATTGATATATTTGCTATAATATTCAGTCATAGCAATTACGATTTCAAATTTCAAAATTATATTTTTCTAAAATAATACTGAGTATATCATTTTTTCAAAAAAAGTTCATTTATCATTATTATAAAAATAAATATCCTATAGATTTGCATTTTGGTTTAATTAAACCTTATTATGAGTTCAAAAAATACAATAACACATACCGGAATTATTAAGTCAATTTCTCCCAAAGGCATAACTGTAGGGATTCGGGCTCAGGCCGGATGCTCCGGATGTCAGATTAAAAGTTCATGCAACCTGGCTGACGAGCATGAAAAGGAACTCGATATAACCTGTAACTCATACCCCTATACAACGGGGCAACAAGTATCAGTAAAACTAGAGTCGAAACAAGGAATGAATGCAATATTTCTGGGTTATGTTCTCCCCTTTTTAATTCTGCTGTCAACTATGATTGTTTTATCGAATATTAGTTCCAACGAAGGAATAATCGGATTAGTTTCACTCGCTTCGGTAATACCGTATTACATTGCCTTATACATTTTTAAAGACAGAATAAAAAGAAAATTTACATATGTGGTTAGTCCACTCAAATAAACTAACATGGGAATTTCGCTTGTTTATACAATCATAACTGTAAGTTCAATAGGTGTTACAGCAGCTATTATTTTATATTTTGCTGCACGTAAATTCTATGTTTACGAAGATCCTCGTATCGATGAAATTGAAGAAGCATTACCAGCTGCGAACTGTGGAGGCTGTGGATATGCTGGTTGCCGTGCCTTTGCCGATGCAATTGTTAAAGATAACTCGATTGAAGGTAAGAACTGTCCGGTTGGAGGAAACGATACTATGAGCAAAGCAGCTTCAATTATGGGTCTCGAAGCAGTAAATCAAACACCCCGAATTGCAGTTATCCGATGTAACGGTGCTTGCGAACACCGACCCAATACCCGTAACTACGAAGGAGCAAGCACATGTGCCATCGAAGCCATGCATTTTGGTGGCAGTACCGATTGTCAGTATGGCTGCTTGGGCCTTGCCGACTGTGTTGCGTCTTGTGATTTTAACGCCCTGCACATGGATTCCGAAACAGGGCTTCCTGTTGTAAGCGACGAAAACTGTGTAGGCTGTGGTGCATGTGTTAAAGCATGTCCAAAGGACTTGATCGAACTGCGCAAGCAAATGCCAAAATACCGTAAAATATTTGTAGCCTGCCGCAACGAAGACAAAGGCGCAGCAGCTAAAAAAGCATGTGCTGTAGCTTGTATAGGCTGCGGAAAATGTGAAAAAGAATGCAAATACGATGCAATTGTAATTAAAAACAATTTGGCATTTATCGATTCCGACAAGTGCAAACTATGCCGGAAATGTGTATCGGTTTGTCCCACAAACGCCATTATTGAAGAAAATTTTCCGCCGCGAAAAATTAAAGCCGAAGAACCTGAAAAAGCAGGTATCGAAGCCTAATAATAAAACTAATTAAAAGGAGTAAAAATGCTGAAAACATTCAAAAAAGGAGGCGTTCATCCATCACACAATAAGCTCACGGCTCAAAAGCCTATTGAGCAACTCCCTTTGCCCAAAACGGCAACATTCATTAACACCCAACACATTGGTGCTCCTTCAAAAATATTAGTAAAGCGTGGAGACGAGATTAAGGTAGGACAGCTTATTGCCGAAAGCGGTGGTTTTGTTTCGGCCAATATCCATTCATCGGTCTCCGGAAAAGTTGCAAAAATCGATTCGGTAATAGATTCGGGTGGCTACCGTAAAGATGCGGTGCTTATTAATGTTGAAGGCGATGTGTGGGAGGAAAGCATTGATCGTTCAAGCACACTAATTACAGAAACATCGCTCGATAAAACTGAAATAATCAAGAAAATAAACAAGGCCGGAATTGTAGGAATGGGTGGAGCTACTTTCCCTACACATGTAAAACTTTCGCCTCCCCCGGGAATGAAGGCCGACTTAGTAATTATTAATGGAGTAGAATGTGAGCCATACCTTACATCGGATCATAGGCTGATGCTCGAAAAAGGGGAAGAATTAATGGTGGGCATCACTTTACTGATAAAAGCTCTTGGCACCGAACGTGCAATAATCGGTATTGAAAACAATAAACCCGATGCGATTGAGCACCTCAAAGCACTTAGCAAAAAATATAAGAACATTGAAGTTTGCCCACTTAAAGTTAAGTACCCACAGGGAAGCGAAAAGCACCTCATTAAAGCCATTACCGGAAGAGAAGTACCTTCGGGTGGTTTGCCTATTGCCGTAGGAACAGTGGTAAACAACGTAGCTACAGCCATTTCGGTTTATGAAGCGGTAATGAAAAACAAACCGCTAATTGAACGTGTGGTAACGGTTACCGGTAAACATCTCGCCCAACCTAGCAACTTTTATGTACGGCTTGGCACCCCGGTAAGCACGCTAATCGAAGCTGCCGGTGGTCTCCCCGAAAACACCGCGAAAGTGATAAGTGGTGGGCCAATGATGGGGCGTTCCATGGTGAATTTGGGTGTGCCTGTCACAAAAGGAATGTCGGGTATACTTGTTTTTGACGATGCCGAAGGACACCGTAAACCGGTAAAAAGCTGCATTCGCTGCGGGCGCTGTATTGTGGCATGCCCCATGGGACTTGAACCCCATCTGCTCATGACTCTTTCAGAAAAGCAGATGTGGGAAAAAGCCGAAGAAGAGAAAATCATGAATTGCATTGAATGTGGCTCGTGCAGTTTTACCTGCCCTTCAAACAGGCCATTGCTTGATTATATTCGTCTTGGAAAATCAACTTTTGGAGCAATCATCCGAAACAGAAAATAAAAACCAATAATTATTCAGTGATAAAACCATAAAAATGAACAAACTACTAACCATATCACCATCACCGCACCTTTATCAGGGCGATTCGGTTAGGAAGATAATGTACAGTGTAATTTTTGCATTGCTTCCTGCCCTTGTATGGTCCTTTATTGTTTTTGGTATGCCGGCAGTTATACTTACCCTTACTTCGGTGGCTAGCTGCCTCGTTGTAGAATGGGCTATTCAAAAGTATATGCTTAAAACTACCCCATCAATAAACGATGGTTCTGCTGTCATTACCGGTATTTTGCTGGCTATGAACATGCCTGCGGGGCTTCCGGTATGGATGATAGTAATTGGAGCACTGGTTGCGATTGGCGTAGGAAAAATGTCGTTTGGCGGACTCGGACAAAACCCGTTCAACCCTGCATTGGTAGGGCGTGTATTTCTGCTTATTTCATATCCTGTGCAAATGACTACCTGGCCAAACATTACAAATTCAGGAGTCGACTCAGTAACCGAAGCTACCCCACTGGCTCTCATTAAAGAGGGGGTAAATAGCGGACAAACAGTACCACAGATAATGGAAAACATACCGGCCTATCGCGAACTCCTGCTTGGAAATTTCAGCGGCTCTCTGGGCGAAGTATCTGCCGCACTACTCATTTTGGGTTTATTGTATATGCTCATTAAAAAAGTAGTTACCTGGCACATACCCGTAACTACACTGGCCACAATGTTTGTATTTGCCGCAATATTATGGAAAGCAAACCCCGAACAGTTTGCCGATCCGCTTTTTCATATCCTAACCGGAGGAGCAATGCTGGGTGCAATTTTTATGGCTACCGATTATTCCAGCTCACCCATGTCGAAAAGCGGCCAAATTGTATATAGTATCGGAATTGGCGTAATCACAATTTGCATACGAACCTGGGGAGCTTACCCCGAAGGTATTTCGTTTGCAATATTGATTATGAATGCATTCACGCCACTTATTAATAATTACATGAAACCAAAAAGATTCGGAGAAAAGTAATATGGCAAAATTAGAATCAACATTCAGGAACATGCTGGTTGCCCTTTTTGGGGTAACACTTATTGCCTCTGCCTCGCTGGGCTTGGTTTATAACGTAACCAAAAGCCCCATTGAAAGAGCCGAATTAGAAAAACAAAACAACGCCATAGCAGCCGTACTACCACAATTTGAAGAATTGGGCACTGCATACAAAAAATTCCCGCCCGAGGGCAGAGACAGCGTTGACATATTTCCCGCATTAGACCAAAACGGAGAAATTGTAGCTCATGCCGTAAAATCATATACTTACAGCGGCTTTAGCGGTTACATTGAAATAATGGTAGGTATTGATGTAAACAATACAATTACCGGTTTCAGAGTGCTGCGCCATGCCGAAACCCCCGGATTGGGATCTAAAATGGAACAATGGCATAACGACACTGAAAAACCCGGCCAAAACATTGTTGGGCGTACGCTTAACGAAGAAGGGCTTAAAGTTAGCAAAGACGGTGGCGATGTGGATGCTATCACTGCAGCAACAATCACTTCGAGAGCACTTATGGACGCCCTAAACCGTGCAAATGCCACAGTAAGCGATCTTGACTCGTATACAGGAGCAACTCCTGTAAATAATTAAGACTTATTACCACTATTGAATAAAAAAGAAATCAGCATGAACCAGTGGAAAAATTTTACAAAAGGCTTTATTAAAGAAAACCCGGTATTTGTACTCCTTTTAGGAATGTGCCCTGTGCTGGGAACTACCGGAACAGCCATAAACGGATTAGGAATGGGACTTGCCACCACTTTTGTTCTCTTCATGTCGAACACAGTGGTATCGCTCATAAAAAATGTCATTCCCGACAAAGTGCGTATTCCTTCGTATATAGTAGTTATTGCAACCTTTGTTACCATTGTTCAAATGGTAATGCAGGCCTATCTGCCTTCACTTTTCGAAAGTCTTGGAATATTCATTCCCTTAATTGTTGTAAACTGCATTGTGTTGGGACGTGCCGAAGCATTTGCTTCGAAAAACACGGTACTATCGGCTTCAATCGACGGACTGGGAACAGGACTGGGATTTGCCTTTGCACTCACACTGCTTGGAGCTGCACGTGAACTACTGGGCAGCGGGAAAATTTTCAACTTTGAAATACTTCCCGAACAATACGGAATGCTAATATTTATTTTAGCTCCCGGAGCATTTATTGCACTTGGATATATCATTGCCATTACCAACAGGCTCAATAAACAAAAAGCATAAAACCTAACAAAAAATATTCGACATGGAATATATTATCATAATCATCTCAGCCATACTGGTCAACAACATAGTGCTGAATCAGTTTTTAGGCGTATGCCCGTTTTTAGGCGTATCGAAAAAAATTGAAACCGCGGTAGGCATGACCGGTGCAGTAACTTTTGTAATGGTTTTAGCCACAATCGTTACTTTCCTTATTCAGCACTACATTTTAAACCCGCTTCAAATTGGCTATCTGCAAACCATTGCTTTTATTTTGGTAATTGCTTCGCTGGTGCAACTGGTCGAAATTGTGCTCAAAAAAGTAAGTCCGGCTCTGTATCAGGCGCTGGGCGTATTCTTACCGCTAATTACTACAAACTGCGCTATTTTAGGGGTAGCAATTCTTGTAATACAAAAGGAATTCACCATGGTTGAAGGAGTGGTGTACGCAATTGCCAATGCTATCGGGTTTGGGCTTGCTCTTATTATCTTTGCCGGGCTTCGCGAACACCTCGACTTGCAGGAAGTGCCCAAAGGTTTAAAAGGAGTTCCGATTGCAATTATTACTGCCGGTATTTTAGCTATGGCATTTATGGGATTTTCGGGCATTGTGTAATATCCTAACCTAAAAAATTGACACATCGTACTCATCGAAAAAAATTACCATAATTATTGCTATTACACCTTTAAGTAGATTAAAAACATTTATATTTGATTAATTTTTCAAATATTTTGTATTTTTATACGACTTAAAAAATAATAAATATAAACACTATGAAGTTTGTAGTTTCAAGTACTGAATTATTGAACCATTTAACAGCTATCAGCAGAGTTATTAGTTCAAAAAGTACATTGCCCATTCTCGATAATTTTCTTTTCAACCTCGAAGAGAATAAACTAACAATCACAGCTTCCGACCTTGAATCGACACTGATTACCTGGATTGAGCTTGAAAACACTGATGGAATAGGCGAAATAGCCATTCCTGCAAAATTACTTATCGACACGCTGAAAGAGTTTCCCGAACAACCACTGAATTTTCAGGTAAACAACGAAACATTCTCTGTTGATATTTTTTCCGAAAACGGTAAATTCAGTATAGTTGGACAAGATGGTGAAGAGTTTCCATCGGTACCTGCAATTGACCCCGAGAGTGCGAATTCTGTAAAAATTGGTCACGACGTATTGCTCCACGGAATCAATAAAACCCTGTTTGCTACTGCCGACGATGAATTGCGCCCGGTAATGAACGGAATATTGGTTGAGCTTACACCCGACGAAGCTATTTTTGTAGCATCAGATGCTCATAAATTGGTGCGTTACAAAAGGACCGACGTGAAAACAGAAGCAGAGGCTTCATTTATTCTTCCCAAAAAACCGGCTGCTCTGTTGAAAAACCTTTTGCCTCGCGAAGATTTTGATGTAGCCCTTCAATTCAACGAAAAGAATGCTTTCTTCCAGCTTTCTAACTTTAAACTTGTTTGCAGGCTTGTTGAAGGTAAATACCCAAGCTACAACTCGGTTATTCCTACCAACAATCCCAATAAAATGCAAATCGACAGGCTCGAATTCTACAACACACTGAAGCGTGTTTCTGTATTTTCGAATCAGGCCAGCAACCTCGTAAGATTGAAGCTTTTGGGTAACCAATTGGTGGTTTCGGCTCAGGATGTCGACTTCTCAATATCGGCAGTAGAGCGTCTAAATTGCCAATACGAAGGCGATGAGTTGGAAATAGGATTCAAATCTTCGTTTCTTATCGAAATTCTTTCAAACATTAACTCTTCCGAAGTACTCGTTGAGCTTTCCGACCCCACACGTGCCGGATTAATGCTTCCTGTAGAAAAAGAAACCGACGAAGAAGATGTGCTTATGCTTTTAATGCCAATGATGATTAACGCTTAAAATATTCTTATTCAAGATTAAGATATTCACAAAAACCTCATAATAAAGCGCTGTAGTTAAGTACCAGCGCTTTTTTTTTAAAAACAACCTTATGAATTTAAATTTACGCAACCCTATTGTATTTCTCGACCTTGAAACAACCGGCATCAATGTGGCTTCGGACAGAATTGTTGAAATTGCCTTGCTAAAAGTTGATGTCAATAATACCGAAGAAGAAATGCTGTTGCGCATTAACCCCGAAATGCCAATACCCGAACAATCCTCTTTAATACACGGCATTTACGATGCCGACGTAGCCGACAAACCCACATTTAAGGAAGTAGCTAAAAATGTAGCCAGCTTCATTGAAGGTTGCGACCTGGCCGGCTTCAATTCAAACCGTTTCGATATTCCATTACTTGCCGAAGAGTTCTTACGTGCAGGTATTGATATCGACATGAAAAAAAGAAAGTTTATCGACGTACAGGCTATTTTTCATAAAATGGAAAAACGCACGCTTGTTGCTGCTTACAAATTATACTGCAATCAGGAGCTTGAAGATGCACACAGTGCAATGGCCGACACAAAAGCAACCTACGAAGTGCTGAAAGCTCAACTCGACAGATACGAAGGTGTGGAATATCAGGATAACCTAGGGAAAAAATCTTTTCCGATTATTAACGATATAGAAAAGCTATCCGGTTTTTCATCCTACGATAAAAATGTAGATTTTTTAGG
>SKHV01000429.1 GCA_007116765.1 Prolixibacteraceae bacterium
AGCACCTTTTCTTCACTTAACTTTTCATTCCAAAGTAATTGTTGTTGCTTCATTTGCTTGCTATTCAAAACAGCATCGACAATAACAATTGAAACCTGTTGCTGATTAGCACGCACTCTTTTAACGCCGAAACCTGAATTTGAGTTTACGTAACGCACTTCAAAAAACTCGTGGCGTACAATATACTCATCGCCATTGCGTGTAGTATTCTTAAATACTTCAATGTTTTTATCTTCCGAACTATAAGCAATAACCCATGTTTGAAGCGAATTTGATACAGATTCGACCTCTTCGATATAACTTATTGTATAGCTGTCGGTAGCTCTGATAGTAGTTTTAGCATCGACTGTTTTTACCATAACTGAAAGTACGAAAACAATAGCGAATAATCTTAATAGTTGTTTCATAGCTGAATAATTTAATTTGTTTTACAATGTTTGTGTTTTACTGATGCAAAAAAACGGAATTAAACACTCACAAACACTGATAAAAACATGAATTGAACACTATTTCGCTTTAACATTTTTTAACATTTTAAAGACCTTTCATGTTGCTGTTTTAAAGCTTATTACAAAACTAAAAAAACATTCATGCAAATAATTAGATATAAAAAGACTGCACTTAAAGATAAAATACCTATTTTCATCACATAAAAGAGCTAAATTGGTTTATTCATAACATTATTGGGGGCACATGCTACACGTTTTTTTATTTAAGCAACTATTTTCAACCATGTACCAAACGGCACATGAAAAAATTGGATTCTTCATTACTGAATTCAACATATTACATTATAATTCAATACTGGGTTACATACAGATAAACAACGGCGACAATCAAATTATTGTAAACAAAGGTGCATTCATTGCGTTTTGTATTTTTCTGATAGTATTTTTTGTTGTATCTACCTTTTTCCTACGAAGTAAGCGCCAGCGCTATTTGCTGCGCGAAAAACGAATGATGTCGTCGTTAATCGACAATATACCTGATACAATTTACTTTAAGGATTTAAACAGCCGCTTTGTAAGGGTAAATAAAGCCCAGGCAAATTTATTAAGTACAGAAAATCCCGATGATTTGATTGGCAAGTCGGATTTCGATTTTTTTGAGCACGCTCAAGAGTCGTATGACTCAGAACAAGAAATAATTCGTACAGGCAAGCCGGTAATCAATAAATTAAACATACATTCTAGCGACAATAAAACGCTATATCTATCCGACACAAAAATTCCCTGGCTCGATGAAAAGGGTCGCTGCATAGGTACCGTGGGAATCACGCGTGATATCACCCATTTTAAAACGGCCGAATTTGCAATGCTTGAAAACCAGGCCAAGTTCAAAGCACTGTTTGACAATGCACCACTCGCAATATTCCGGCTCGATAAAAACATGATGGTGGTTGAATGCAATGTGCGTTTCAGAAAAATGTTTGGCTACGAAGATGAAGATGAAATGGGCACAATCAGCAAATACGATTTGCTTGCCGATCCCGAGCTTGGAAGCCTCATTCTTGACACGGTGCTTGAAACACGCGAGGTCAATACTGAAATAATGCTGAAACGCAAAAGTGGAGAGCAATTCATTGCCAACCTCACACTGGCATTATTGGAAGAAGGCTTTAATGAGATTTCCATTGAAGGAATAGTTGAAGACATAACACAGGTTGCAAAAGCACGCGAAGAGTTAATAAAAGCCAAAGACAAAGCGATAGAAGCCGACCAGTTAAAATCACTTTTCCTGGCTAACATGAGTCACGAAATTCGTACCCCGATGAATGCAATTATCGGCTTCACCAATATGCTTCGCGAAGACGATTTAAGCCACGAAGACAAAAACTCGTTCATTGATGTAATTCAAAGCAACGGCAACTCTTTAATGACTTTAATCGATTCAATAGTCGATTTCTCAAAACTAGAAACCGAGCAAATGGTAGTAAGTATGAGCGAGT
Source organism: Prolixibacteraceae bacterium (assembly GCA_007116765.1). Lineage (GTDB taxonomy): Bacteria > Bacteroidota > Bacteroidia > Bacteroidales > Prolixibacteraceae > Roseimarinus. The sequence goes on from SKHV01000429.1 coordinate 1,949, forward strand.
TTAACTTTAAACCACTTTTTGACTCGGTATGCGATCATGCTCAAAAGCTATTGACTACCGAAGAAAAGGTGAACATAAAGCTATTGCGCACATCACCTGCCGAACCCGATGTGAGAATTAAAGCCGACAGGCATCGTCTGAATCAGGTTCTGAATCACTTAACATCGAATGCCATTAAATTCACCGACAGCGGAGAAATTGAAATAGCTTATAAAGCTGAAGAGAAAAAATTAAAAGTATTTGTGCGCGACACCGGCATCGGAATACCAAAAAACAAACAAAAAGTTATTTTTGATCGCTTTGCCAAAGTAAATACCGATAAAAACCGATTATACGGCGGTACCGGCATTGGATTGACAATCTCAAAAGGCTTAATGAAACTAATGAAGGGAAAAATCAAAGTAGAATCGGAACCCGGAAAAGGATCAACCTTTTCTATTGAAATAAGCTTATAAAACCCGCATAAAACATTAATAGAAACACTTTTTTAAATTTAGTTGACAATAAGCAAATGAATGACTATTTTTAACAAATAATTTAAAATCAATAATAAGATGAGTGATAATAACAAACCTTTAATACTAATAGTAGAAGACGTTGAATCAAACTACCTGTATTTGAATGCAGTATTAAGCAAGCTTGACGCTACTGTTGAATGGGTTAAAAATGGAATTGAAGCAGTCGATTTTGCCAAAGCACATCCCGAGACTGCACTCATTTTAATGGATCTTCAAATGCCCGAAATGAATGGCTACGATGCGACCCGCGAAATTAAGAAGATCTATCCCGACATGAGTATTGTTGCACAAACAGCCTTTGCCATGTCCGACGATAGAGCCAAAGCCATTGATGCAGGTTGCGATGATTACCTAGCAAAACCCATTCGCTCGAAAGATTTGATTGACACCGTAAACAAATACCTTAACAAATAATTACCACATTATTCCACAAAAAAAGCCCCGCCAAAGGCAGGGCTTTTTTTATATTTTTCAAAGCGAACTCTAACGTTCCATGTGCTTTTTGTACTTGTTCATGAACTTATCTACACGTCCGGCAGAGTCAACCAATTTCATCTTACCAGTATAGAATGGATGTGAAGAGCTTGAAATCTCAAGCTTGAACAATGGGTACTCAACACCATCAATCTCAATAGATTCTTTAGTCGAAACGGCAGATCTTGTTACAGTTATCTCTTCATTCGACATATCTTTGAACGCCACTAAACGATAATTCTTAGGGTGTATACCTTCTTTCATTTCCTTGCGTATTAAATTACATTACTTTCTAACGGGATGCAAAGATAGATATTCAGTTATATTTTGCAAAACATTTTGCCACTTTTTAAATTTTTTTCCAACCCTAAAATAACACACTGTTCTTTATTCCTTTTCACTCTATTATTTTTGCTCTTGTGAAAGGTTTATTCCTGTCGAACAAATACCGCATTTGATAGTGTGTTTTGGCATGTTCGGCTCCTGTTGATTTATACAACGAAATAATTTTTGGATTAAAATCGCCGGCCCACGACAGCTCCACTTCTTTATATTCAGGTTTGTTTGGCATTATGTGCTTATCAAGATGCCAGAAAATTGCAGATTCGATACCCGAACGCTGATATTTCTCAACAACTCCCATTATAAAAATCCGGGTTCGCGAAAACTTTCGTCGCTTAATAAACCAGAGTAATTTAAGCGTATTCCACAAATGAAGCTGCCCATTTTTAATATACCTTAGTGCTTCGTTAAAATCGGGTATCATCACAAACAATGCAATTGGTTCGCCATTGGCATAGGCAAACCATATAAACTCCTCTTCGAGCAGCATTTTTGAACCACGGATAAAATTTTTAAGCTCGCTACGATCGAGAGGTTTGTAATGCTCATGCTTGCTCCAGGCGCCATCGTATATTATAGAAAAATCGTCGATAAAAGTATCAATATCTTTCCACGAAAAATGCTTATATGAATATTGCGGCTTTTTGGCTACCCACTCGGCAATTTTCCAGAATCGCTCGGGGAAAGGTTTATTATAATCAAGGTGATAGGTAAACTGCTCATAATAAACTTTGAAGCCATAGCTCTGAAAAAGGTCAAAATAATAAGGCGGATTGTAAGGCATACCAAAGCCCTGCTTAGTAAAACCCATTGCAAGCAAGCCGTGGTTGATGAAGTTTTCGCCCATGTTTGAAGGTCCGTCCATGGCTTCCATTCCTTTATCCTGTAACCACTCTTTGGCGCAATCAAACAAAACCGATGCTGCTTCTTTATCGTTCACACATTCAAAATACCCAATGCCTCCGGTAGGCTGTTCAAAAACAGTCGATTTATCGTAATCAATAAAAGCAGCTATGCGACCAATGGGTTTACCCCCCTCAAGCAAAACCCAACGAACTCCAATCCCGTGTTTGAAGAAGTTATTTTTCTTTTCGTCGAAAGTTTCTTCAACCATCTTTGTGAGTGGGCAAGCATAATCAGGATCATGCTTATAAATTATCTGGGGAAGTTTGTTAAAAAGGTTCTTTGTACGAATATTCTTTACTTGAATAAGCTTCATTCTGCTTGGTTTAGTTAATTCCTGATTTGGTTACTGTACTCTTAGTTCAATTTGCAAATTATGCAATATACAAAAACATTTTTGTATAAAATGAATTGGCCATTAAAGTAGTATCAGTTACGACGTGCAAAAATAGACAACAAACGTAATAAGTTAATATACAACCAAATGAGAGAAACCAATAAACCAAACACTCCGTACCACTCCATGTACTTAGGTGCACCCGAAGCTACGCCGCGCTCAATAAAGTCGAAATCGAGCAATAAACTGAAAGCAGATATGCCGGTTACCACAAGACTAAATATCAGGCCAAACGAACCGGATCCATGCAAA
>SKHV01000334.1 GCA_007116765.1 Prolixibacteraceae bacterium
AATTTTTTAGAATTATTTTTAATGATACAACTGCTCTTTAAACAATTCTCTGTACATTTGGGCAGTTTTTGAAATTTTGAGTACAAAAAGCACTTTGGAGAGGTGCAGGAGTGGCTGAACTGGCACGCCTGGAAAGCGTGTGTACCCCGAAAAGGTACCGAGGGTTCGAATCCCTCTCTCTCCGCCACAATAAAGTTGAAAGTTCATTATTAAAATTATAAATAAATAGAATAATTGTTGAATAAATTTAATGACATCATGAAAAAAGTATTTGCATTGATAGCTGTTCTCACGATATTCGTTTTCGGATTATCGGTTAATGTTGTAGCTCAGGATCAGGTTGATGTTGCCACTGAAGAGGTAGCTGAAGCAGAAGAAGCAACTGACGTTGATTTGTATGAAGATCCATTTGAAGATGCTGCAGTAGCAGCTGAAGAAGGACAATCCCTCCACAGCGCACTAAAACAAAAATTCATCGAAGGTGGACCAACCTTCATGTCGTTTGTATTAATTGCCTTAATTTTAGGTTTGGCACTGGCCATTGAGCGTATTATTTACCTCAACCTTGCCACTACCAACACCAAAAAATTATTGGCCAATGTTGAAGAAGCCATTGAATCGGGTGGTATTGAAGCAGCAAAAGAAGTTTGCCGTAATACTCGCGGACCGGTAGCCAGTATTTTCTATCAAGGTCTTGACCGCTACGACGAAGGAGTTGATGTGGTTGAAAAATCAGTAGTATCGTACGGAAGTGTTCAAGCCGGATTACTTGAAAAAGGGTTAAGCTGGATTGCATTGTTTATTGCACTTGCTCCCATGCTTGGATTCTTAGGAACAGTAATTGGTATGATTGCCGCTTTCGATGCAATTGAAGTTGCCGGTGATATTAGCCCGTCGTTAGTAGCCGGTGGTATTAAAGTAGCTTTGATTACAACCGTAACCGGTTTGATTGTTGCGATTATTCTTCAAATTTTTTACAACTATTGTGTGGCCAAAATCGACAGCATAATCAACAGTATGGAAGATGCTTCAATTTCGTTACTTGACATGGTAGTTAAATTCAATGCTAAAAAATAAATAAACTCATGGATAAAACTCGTAAAATAACTACAATTATATTATGGGTTCTGATGATCCTGTCAATAGCATTCTTTGTGTACATGGTCGTTTCAATCGACGATGAAAAATCACCAGGAGCCACAGCTGTACAGGCTATTACCATGAACCTGAACTGGGCTATAGCCTTGTTCGCAATTGCAGGAGCAGTTGCAATAATATTTGCGTTAATTCAAATAATTGGAGATAAACGCAAAGCAATCAGATCAATACTTGCACTGGCAATATTGGGAGCAATATTCGGTGTTGCTTATTATACTGCATCGCCCGAAATACCCGTATTTCATGGTGCAGAAAAAATGGTTGCAGAAGGAACTCTTGACGAATCTGTATCTCGTTGGGTTGGTGCCGGCTTAAATTTCACTTATATTTTATTTGCCGGAGCACTTCTCTCGATTGCAGGATTTGGTGTCGCTAGTATTTTTAAACGTTCGTGATGTTTTTAACATCCAAAAAAAGATAAATTATGCCGAGGAAATTACCCGAATATAACGCTTCATCGTTGGCCGACATTGCTTTCATGTTGTTGATATTCTTTCTGGTTACTACAACCATGGATGTTGACAGCGGACTTGAAAGACGATTGCCGCAATGGGTCGATCCTGAAGATATTGAGGATACCCCGCCAATCAGGGAGCGAAACATTTTTGTAGTACTTGTTGACCGTAACGACCGTTTAATGGTTGAAGGTGAACTTACACGGGTGGATGATTTGAAAGACAGAACAAAGTTATTCCTCACCAACCCGCACAATGATGCTAGTTTGCCTGAAAAAGAAATTAGAGAAATTCCATTCTTTGGGCCAACCGAAGTGAATGTAGAAAGTGCTACAATATCATTACGAAACGATATTGGTACTACATACGGAACTTATATTAGCGTTCAGAATGAATTGGTTGCTGCAATTAATGAACTTCGAGAAGAAATTGCAAATCAAGAATTTGGACGTTCGTATGACCAATTGGACAGAGAAAGACAAAACGCTATCAGGGATATAATTCCAATGAAAATCTCAGAAGCAGAACCAAGAAGGGTAGGAGGAAACTAATATGTCTAAATTTAGAAAAAACGATGGAAAAGGAACTCCATCCATATCTACTTCAGCGTTGCCCGATATCGTATTCATGCTGCTGTTTTTCTTCATGGTTTCAACTACTATGCGAGAAACAACAATGATGGTTCAGATTACCTTACCGGAAGCTACTGAAGTAACAAAGCTTGAAAAGAAATCGTTAGTAAGTTATATTTATGTTGGCCCGCCACTGCAACAATATCAAGGGCAGTTTGGTACCGAGCCTCGAATTCAGCTTAACGACCAATTTGCCAATACTCTTGACATTTTGGACTTTGTGGAAGCTGAACGACAAGCCCGCGACGAGTCAGAAAGAGGACAAATAATCACATCTCTTAAAGTAGACGAATACACAAAAATGGGTATTGTTACTGATATTAAGCAGGAGTTGCGACGTTCGGCAGCATTGCATATAAATTACTCAACAAGAAGAGCTGCAAGATAAAACACTTTATAATGCATAAAAACGAGGGTTGTAATTTAATTATTACAACCCTCGTTTTATTTTGTCATAGTTGTGATTTATTCTTCCTGCTTCAACACAAAAGCTGAACGGGAAGGCAAATAGAGCTTCAAACAATGCTGCTCATTACTATCGGATATAGGAATCGTGTAATACTTTATTCGTTCTTCAATTCGATCAAAACCCCCAAATTTACCGTCATCGGTATTTAAAACTACCGAGAATTTTGCCTGCGAATAGGGTATTCCATAATCAGTATAGGATTGTGTAGGATGAAAATTGTACACAAACAGGTATTTACCTCTGCCCAAAACCAACACCTGATCGGAATGTTTCTCCCAAACATTCCATATTTCGGGTATCCTGAGTAATTCGTCATCTCGAATTAAAGCAATCATTTCGCGATCAAAATCTTTCATCCAGTGATATTTCAATTCATAATTATCGGAAATACTCCAAAGACGACGTGCATGTTTATACGACCAATTATTTCCCTCCCGGGGAAAATCAATCCACTCGGGATGTCCAAACTCGTTGCCCATAAAATTAAGATAAGCACCACCGGCACAAGTGGCAGTGATTAGCCGTATCATTTTGTGCAGCGCTATACCCCGATCGACCTTTAAGTTAGGTTGATCTTTGTGCATATTAAAATACATGTCTTTGTCAATCAGCCTGAAAATAATAGTTTTGTCGCCTACAAGTGCTTGATCATGGCTTTCGGCATAACTCACCACCTTTTCATCGTTGCGGTGAGCGGTGAGCTGATAAAACATATCGCCTACCTCCCACTCTTCATCTCTCTTTTCTTTAATTAGCTTTATCCAGTAATCGGGAACACCCATGCTCATGCGAAAATCAAAACCTAATCCTCCGTCATCGAGGGGGGCACCTAATCCGGGTAAGCCACTCACGTCTTCGGCAATGGAGAGTGCACTTGGGTTTAATTGATTAATTAGCTTATTGGTAAGCCTGAAATATACCACTGCTTCGAAATCGAGATTGGAAGAGAAATAATCATCATAACCCGAAAAACCTTTCCCCAGACCATGATCGAAGTAGAGCATACTGGTTACCCCGTCGAAGCGATAACCATCGAATCTGAACTCTTCAAGCCAGTATCGGATGTTGGACAAGAGAAAATGCAGCACTTCATGTTTGCCGTAATTGAAGCAATACGAATCCCACGCCGGGTGGATGCCTTTTTCTCCAGCGTGAAAAAACTGGTACTGAGTACCGTCGAAACACCCCAATCCTTCAATTTCATTACGCACAGCATGTGAGTGAATTAAGTCCATAATCACGGCTATGCCCATAGCATGAGCCTCGTCGATAAGCTGCTTTAACTCTTCGGGTGTTCCAAACCTCGACGAAGGGGCAAAGAAACTTGAAATATGATAACCAAAACTCCCGTAGTAGGGATGCTCGGGAATAGCCATGAACTGGATTACGTTGTAGCCTGCCTCTTTTACTCTGGGAAGTATGTTTTCGCGAAATTCGTTATAGGTATGCACCCTCTCCTCTTCGCCACTCATGCCCACATGCGCCTCGTAAATAAGGGGTGCTTCGTTGAGTTTAAACTGCTTTTTTAATTTCCATTTGTACGGTTTTGGCGGATCCCAAACCTGTGCATTAAAAATGTGCGTTTCGGAATCTTGTACCGCCCGTGTAGTCCAGGCTGGTATCCTTTTTCCTGCTCCTCCTTCCCAATGCACCATTAAGGCATATAAATCTTCGTGTTTCAGTCGTTCTTCGGCTATCGAAAACTCCCAATTTCCATTTCCAATTGAGGTAAATGCCCATTCATCGCTTTCAGTCCAACTGTTAAATACCCCGACAAGAAATATTTTGGTGGCATTGGGCGCCCATTCGCGAATATACCAACGTTTCTTGTTCTTGTGCATACCAAAATACTTGTGACCCTGAGCAAAATCCATCAGGCTTTTGCCCCCTGTCAACTCTTGCTCCTTCTCTCCCGAAAGCTGAATCCAATTTAAAATTGATTGCTTAAAAGGTTCAAGCCATGGGTCATTCTTAACAATTCGAGGTGTATCCATAAATCTAGATTTGTTTAAAGTCTAAATTTAAGGAATAAGTTGAAGGTAGAAAGCTGTTATGGATTAAAAAAAGGAACACCCCTGCAAAAAATTACAGGGGTGTGGGGAACTCGGGGAA
>SKHV01000202.1 GCA_007116765.1 Prolixibacteraceae bacterium
TATACTTACATACGAAACTGATTTTGAGTTGGAGAACAACGACTTCATGCTTCAGGGCTTTGAAATCACTACTGCCCCCGAATTCTTCTCTCCTGCTCTTCAAACTCCACACCCATACTTAAATGCAGGCGAAAATAACTCAATTAATTATATTGCACAGCTCAGGTATCCGATTTTAATTACCGAACCCAATCATTACATACGGTTCGACCAAATTGTATTGGTTGAACCTGGAGAATTGGGGACTATTTTCGGAAACGATGAATTTTGGGATTACGTAGTTGTAGAAGGCTCAAAAGATGGAGGCAAACAATGGTACCCCTTTGTAAGCGGCTGGGATAGCCGATACAACAACGAATGGGAGGCGCTCTATAACAGCAATATGTACCAAAACAATTCATTGGCCATTGGCACTCCCGATATGTATCAATCGAAAACGATAAACATGACTACTTCAGCACGTTTTTCAGTAGGCGATACGGTACTAGTTCGTTTCAGATTATTTTCTGACCCTTATGCTTACGGATGGGGTTGGGCCATTGATAATCTCGAAATACAGACACCTACATTGAACGTAAACAACAATACATTTACTGATGCCGACCTGCTTGTTTATCCAAACCCGATTCGCGATGGTTCTTTCCGCATTAGTTTCAGCGATGCTACTGATGTACTTAGCATTTCTGTTATGAATTTACAAGGTCAGGTTATTTATTCAACAAACAAAGTGCAAGCAGGCAATACTTATTATTTGCCCAACACAGCACAAGGAGTATATATTTTAAACCTAAAAACGAAACAGGGAATCGTGAGTAGAAAAATAATGTTAATGTAAGCATTTGCTAACTAATCACGCCCCAATTAAATTCTGCTTTCTTCATTTTCTGAATTTGCCGGCGAAGCATGCTATTGGCATCAGATAGAAGATTCGGATCGGCATCAATAATGTCGCTTGCTACGTTGCGGGCATGCTGTAGTATTTCGCCATCGCGCCCCAGGTTAGCAATTTTGAGGTCGAAGCCCAGACCGCTTTGTTGTGTACCCTCCATATCGCCGGGGCCGCGCAACTTAAGGTCGGTTTCGGCAATTTCGAATCCATCGTTTGTGCGCACCATGGTTTCAAGGCGTATGGTACTCTCTTTCGATAATTTGTACGACGACATGAGCACGCAGTACGATTGCTCGGCACCGCGCCCTACCCTGCCCCGCAACTGGTGTAGTTGCGACAAACCAAAGCGCTCAGCACTTTCAATTACCATTACACTGGCATTGGGTACATCAACTCCCACTTCAATAACCGTAGTGGAAACCAGAATTTGTGTTTCGCGGTTTTTGAAGCGCATCATTTCTTCGTCTTTCTCGGCCGGCTTCATGCGTCCGTGCACCATGCCAACCTTGAATTCAGGGAAAAGCTTGCGAATGGTTCCATAACCACTTTCAAGGTTTTTCAAGTCGAGTTTTTCCGACTCCTCAATAAGCGGGTACACAAAGTAAACCTGGCGACCACGGTTAATCTCATCGCGCACAAACTGAAAAACCTGCTTGCGTTTATTATCGTGAAAATGCAGGGTTTTAATGGGTTTACGCCCCGGTGGCAGCTCATCAATAACCGACACGTCGAGGTCGCCGTAAACGGTCATGGCCAGTGTGCGCGGAATAGGAGTTGCGGTCATTACTAACACGTGTGGCGGAATAGAGTTCTTTCCCCACAGTTTTGCCCGCTGAGCCACGCCAAAACGGTGCTGTTCGTCAATTACCACAAAGCCCAGGTTTTTGAATGCAACCTTGTTTTCAAGCAAGGCGTGAGTCCCAATTAAAATATCGAGCGTACCATCGAGCAGAGCTGCGTGTATTACTTTTCGTTCTTTGACTTTACTTGAACCGGTTAAAAGTTGAACATTCAAATTAAGCGACTCAAGCATTTTACTGATGGTTTTATAATGCTGGGTGGCTAAAATCTCGGTGGGTGCCATTAAACAAGCCTGCGTATGATTATCGAGTGCCATAAGCATACACATGAGTGCCACAAGGGTTTTACCACTGCCTACATCGCCTTGTAAAAGCCTATTCATTTGCTTCCCTGAACCGGTATCGCGGCGTATCTCGCGTATCACTTTTTTTTGTGCACCGGTCATTTCAAAAGGAAGGCACTGGTGAAAAAAAGTATTGAAGTGATTGCCAATTACCCCGAAAACATGACCTTTGAACTTTTGAGTACGTGCAAGTTTTAAGCTCAGTATTTTAAGTTGAATGAAAAACAGTTCTTCAAATTTAAGTCTAAATTGAGCCTTTCGCAGGTTTTCATTACTGTCGGGGAAATGTATGTAGAATAATGCCTCTTGCAGCGACATGAGTTTATGTTTTTGGGTAAACCATGCAGGAAGAGTTTCGTATATTTTCGATTTAAGTGTAGCTGTCAGGTTCATCTGAAGCTTTAAAATTGCCTTTGAGGTAAGGAAATTGCGCTTCATTTTTTCGCTGGTATTGTAAAAAGCTTGTAGCGTACCCGCCACATTCTGCTTGTTCTCGTCGTAGGGTTCCAGCTCAGGGTGCACCATATTAAGACGCCCGTTAAACACCGATGGCTTACCAAAAAGCACGTATGTTACACCAGTCTTAATGTTTTGCTGCACCCATTTTATGCCCTTGAACCAAACAAGATCAAGGCTGCCTGTACGGTCAAAGAAAGTTGCACTTAAACGGGTTTTTGCTCCTTCTCCGGTTTTTTCGAACGACTGGATTTTGCCAAGCAACTGTACATACTGCATGTTGCTATTTACCTCGCGAACGGTATAAAACTTTGTGCGATCAATGTATTTGTAAGGGAAATAGTAAAGTAGGTCGTAGAATGTTTCAATCCCCAAATCAGACTTAAGCAGCTCAGCTTTTTTGGGTCCTACTCCCTGTAAAAATTTTATTTCGGTGCGGACAATCATTCCTCAAATATAATACAAACTAAAGAAGCATTGACCCTAAGCGTACTTTTCCGATTCTACTTAGCGATTTTCATAATTAGAAAGTGCCTTTTTGCCAGTACGAAAAGTAAAATGCTTTTGAATAATATAGCTATATAGTATTACAACGCCCGTGGTAGCAATTTTTGCCACTGTGGCATACCATCCAAACGACTCCACAAACAATTTCAGGAGCAGGTAATTTAACAGAATTGACCCACCAACCGATAATCCGTAGCGGAAAAGCTGAATACGACCTCGCAAAAATGAGCGCGTGAATGTTACGTATTTGGCAAGCAAAAAGCCGGTGCTAAAAGTTATCGGGAAAACAAAAACAAATGCGGCAATGTGTGCCCCCATAGCCACAAATCCGAAATCTACAAGCTGCTGATTAAAAACATAATTATAGAAAATAAAATATAAAAGGATATCAAATACTGTGTTCATTCCACCGGTTGCAGCATAGCGAAATGTTTCTGTAGGTATTATTTTTTTGAAAGGAATATGAAACCAGTCAATTAAAGCAATAATAGTATCTCGAATAAACTTCATATACAGAAAAAAATATTTTACTAAAGATTAAAGGGTGCGAATATACAAACTTTAATCTTTTTAATTAAACTGCTTTTCTTATTAAATAACCTGAAATATTCATATTCGCAGTAATGTAAATATAGAAAATTGAACTAAATACCTAAAAAAACCTCCTGACAATTAATTTGCCCGGAGGTTTCTGGAAAATCTGGATTGGTTATGGAAAATCTAAAAATTTGATTGAAAGTTATAGATTGACTGCCTAAGCAACATCAATTATTTTTTCATTCAACATTCAAATGAAACAAATAAAATCTTAAGCACGAAAAATATGTAGTGCAAGACTCTATTTTGGGGTAAATAACACTAAGCTGTCGGCGTAATTGCAAATTAAGGGGTGAATACACAAGGTGTTTACAATGATTTTTTGCTAATATTGCACTTATAACAATGATTTTCACAAAAACAGGTGAATAATGAACTTAAAACAGTCGGTTCCCGAATACATTATTTCAGGCAGAAATACATTTCTGCAAATTTTGTTTACTGCTTTATTTGCATTCATTTTTATTAAAATTTACAGGCCATTTGGATACGATACGAGCTTTGAGCACATTCATAAATTTCATTTGGTTTTAGCCACAATTGCTGTAGTATTAGCCGGAATGATCATAGTTATTATTAGTCGTCTGTTATTATTGCAATTGAAAAAAACACATGAAATAACCTATGCGGTTTTTATTTGGTTTATTGTTGCCGAAATTGTTCTAATGAGTGCATTTTACACAATGTTTGAAATAGTAGCACTAAACGATCAACGTGCACGAATCACTCTTTTCGTGAATGCAATTCAAAACACCACTCTAATATTACTTATTCCTTATACATTGAGCCTTTTGTTTTTTGCATGGAACGATATAAAGAAAAAATTTGAAAAGGTTGTATCCCAATTCAGAAGCCCCTCTGACATGTTTATCCCATTCAACGACAGTTCAGGAAGTTTGAAAATATCAATACGAAGTTCCGATTTACTATTTCTCGAATCGAACGACAACTATGTAAACATACACTATCGAGACGATGAAAAGCGAAAAAAATACATAATAAGAAATACACTGCGTAATTTTGAAAATCTATTGAAAGATTATCCCGTGTACAGAACTCATCGAAAGTATTCTGTGAACATCAAGAATGTGAAAATGCTTGCACGCGAAAAACGTAATTATGTGCTTGTAATTAACGACATAAGAGGAGATAAAATACCGCTTTCTAAATCTTACGAAAATAGAATAATAAAA
>SKHV01000496.1 GCA_007116765.1 Prolixibacteraceae bacterium
CGAAGAAAAGCTGTTCGACCTGAAAAATTTAATCATAAAACACCTTCCCCAATCGGGTAAATATAGTTTGATAGAAAAATTACTTGTTGAACTGTTCAGACTCGAAGAAGACCTAAACGACCATGCTCGCATCGAGGACATAGTACTTATCCCCAAAATATTGCAACTCGAAGAAAAAATTATATCAGGACATGCAACGACATAAACTAAATACCAGAGTCGTTATTGCAGCGTCGAATTTATTGTATCAGTCAGGTATTCAGTCGCTTATAAAGCACATTGGTGTGCAGCCCGAATACATTATATTAAAATCAATTCAAAACAATGAACTTACAGCACACACCAATGCCGAGTATCTTATTCTTGACCAAAAATTGCTAACTAAACCCAGAAACAGGCACTTTAAACAGATCATTTCTCAATTTAAGGGCGAAATATTAGTAATAGGAAGTGACAAAACATCACCTGAGTTTCATTCGCACATATTATTGCCAATGGACAGTAAAAATACCATTGTTGAAAAAATTCAAAATTTCTTCACATTGCAAAATATCAAGGATAAAACCGAAAATGAATGGATTTTAAGCACACGCGAAATTGATGTTTTGCAAAAAGTAGCCAAAGGATTATCAAACAAAGAGATTTCCGAACAGCTTTTCATTAGCATAAACACGGTAATAACCCACCGCAAAAACATTACTGAAAAATTAGGTATAAAAACCATTTCGGGGCTCACAGTTTATGCACTTATGAATAATTTGATTAATCCTGAAGAAATTACAGCATAAATTAAAAAGCGTTTAGCTTTCTCTCAAAAAGTTTATCTTTGCACTTTCAATTTTAACAAATCAAATTCACATAAATAATGAAACGCGACACCTTAGTATTCGATATTATTGCGAAAGAGAAAAACAGGCAGTTGAGCGGCATTGAGCTGATAGCATCTGAAAACTTTGTAAGCGAGCAGGTGATGGAAGCCATGGGCTCAGTAATGACCAACAAGTATGCCGAGGGCTATCCCGGCCACCGATATTATGGAGGCTGTCAGTTTGTTGACATGACCGAACAATTGGCCATTGATCGAATAAGGGAGCTATACGGTGCGGCATATGCCAACGTGCAACCCCACTCAGGGGCACAAGCCAACGCTGCCGTTTTGAGCGTGGTGCTGAAACCCGGCGACAAGTTTATGGGACTTGACCTCTCGCACGGCGGGCACCTCTCGCACGGTTCTCCGGTAAACTCATCGGGCATACTGTACCAACCCATTGCATACAAAGTAACTCCCGAAGGCTTTGTTGATTACGACGAAATGGAGAAAATTGCGCTGGAAGAAAAACCAAAACTGATTATTGGTGGTGCTTCGGCCTACTCGCGCGATTGGGACTACGAGCGCATGCGTGTAATTGCCGATAAAATTGGTGCACTTTTTATGGTTGACATGGCACACCCCGCGGGCTTAATTGCTGCCGGATTGCTTAACAACCCTGTAAAATTCGCCCATATAGTTACATCAACCACTCACAAAACTTTGCGCGGACCACGTGGCGGTATCATCCTCATGGGCGAAGATTTTGAAAACCCCTTTGGAATAACAACCAAAAAAGGAGTGGTACGAATGATGTCTTCTTTGCTCGATTCGTCAGTTTTTCCCGGTCAGCAAGGTGGCCCACTTGAGCACGTAATTGCTGCAAAAGCCGTTGCTTTTGGCGAAGCGCTCGACCCTTCGTTTAAAGTATATCAGTCGCAGGTACAAAAAAATGCGGACGTAATGGCACAGGCTTTTGTCGATGCAGGCTACAAAGTGATTTCAGGCGGTACCAACAATCATTCCATGCTTATTGACTTGCGTACCAAATACCCCGATATTACAGGGAAACAAGTAGAAAATGCGTTGGTAAATGCCGACCTTACCGTGAATAAAAACATGGTTCCGTTCGACAGCCGTTCACCGTTCCAAACATCGGGACTAAGAGTAGGTACACCTGCCATCACAACACGCGGTGTCAAAGAAGACCTAATGCCAACCGTTGTTGAAATGATCGACACGGTTATAGGCTCTTTCGAAGACGAAAACGTAATCAATACAGTACGTAAAAAAGTAAACAGCATAATGAAGGATTACCCGCTGTTTGCTTGGTAGAAACCAGAAAATATAAAAATTTGGACGTCCGGTAAAAGTATTTATCGGGCGTTCTGCTTTGATTATAGGATTTAGAAACAGCATCTTAGCATGATGTGTTGTTGGTTAGACAGTCGTTTTTGTTAATAAATTAATTCGTTACGAAAAGTGCTTTTAGTTATATTTGTGAAAATTTGACACGAAACATGCAGGAGCAACAAGTTAAATACAACGAAGATTCAATTAAAACGCTTGACTGGCAAGAGCACATTCGCCGTCGTCCGGGAATGTACATTGGTAAATTAGGCGATGGTTCTCAGTCCGACGATGGAATTTATGTGCTTCTAAAAGAAGTTATTGACAACTCCATCGACGAATTTATGATGGGAAACGGAAAAAAAATTGAAATTCAAGTTTCCGACGAACAGGTATCTATTCGCGATTACGGACGGGGAATTCCTTTGGGAAAACTCGTTGATGTGGTATCGAAAATGAATACCGGTGCCAAGTACGATTCAAAAGTATTTAAGAAATCGGTTGGACTCAACGGGGTAGGAGTAAAAGCTGTTAACGCACTTTCCCAAAAATTTGTGGTGAAATCGTTTCGCGAAGGCGAACTGAAAGAAGTTGAATTTGCAGGTGGAATAATACAGCGCGAAGAAAACATTCAAAGTACCGACGAAGCCAATGGTACTCAGGTGCTTTTTACTCCCGACGAGAAAATCTTTAAAAATTTCCATTACATCAGCGACTATATTTCGTCGATGATGAAAAACTACTGTTTCCTGAATGCTGGTTTGGTTATTGAATACAACGGAGAGAAATTCCAATCGAAAAATGGTTTGCTTGACTTGCTTAACGAAAACATGGACAGTGAACCTATTTATCCTGTAATTCATCTTAAAGGTGAAGATATTGAAATAGCGCTTACCCATGGAAACCAGTACGGCGAGGATTACTACTCCTTTGTAAACGGACAACATACCACACAAGGCGGTACTCACCTTTTGGCTTTTCGCGAGGCTGTGGTAAAAACTATTCGCGATTTCTACAAAAAAGATTTCGATTCTTCCGACATACGTGCTTCAATAATTGCGGCAGTAAGTATCAAAGTGGAAGAGCCCGTGTTTGAATCGCAGACCAAAACAAAGTTAGGCTCAAAAGACATTGGTCCAAATGGTCCATCGGTTCGAAACTTTGTGAGCAATTTTGTGCAAACCGAACTCGATAATTATTTGCATAAAAACCCCGATACCTCCGAAGTACTGCACCGAAGAATTGTGGAATCGGAGCGCGAACGTAAGGCCATATCAGGCATAAAAAAACTGGCTAAGCAACGTGCCAAAAAAGTAAGCCTGCACAATAAAAAGTTACGCGACTGCCGAATTCATTATACCGATAAAGATGACCGCAAAAACGAAACCAGCTTATTTATTACCGAAGGCGATTCGGCGAGCGGTTCAATCACTAAAAGTCGCAACGTGAATACTCAGGCTGTTTTCAGTCTCAGAGGGAAACCTCTTAATTCTTACGGTTTAACAAAAAAAGTGGTATACGAAAACGAAGAGTTTAACCTTTTGCAAGCTGCTCTCGACATTGAAGAAGGCCTTGATGAACTGAGGTACAACAAGGTGATAATTGCTACCGATGCCGACGTGGACGGAATGCATATTCGTTTATTGATACTTACTTTCTTTCTTCAGTTTTTCCCTGAGTTGGTAAAGAAAGGACATGTGTATATTCTTCAAACACCTCTGTTCAGGGTTCGGAATAAACGAAAAACTTATTATTGTTACAGCGATGATGAAAGAATAGCAGCGGTGAAAAAAGTGGGCGCAAACCCCGAAATTACCCGCTTTAAAGGTTTAGGAGAAATTTCGCCCGACGAATTTAAAGAGTTTATCAATGAGAATATTCGTCTCGAACCGGTTGCTTTGGGCAAAGGCGATTCAATAAAACAACTTCTTGAATATTACATGGGAAAAAACACACCCGAGCGTCAGGAGTTTATTATCGATAACCTTTATGTTGAAAAAGACGAATTATTAGCATAAAATGCAAAATGTAACTTAAAGTCAACAATGGATAACGAACATAAAAATATAAACGAGGAAGAAACAAATCAACCCGAAGAACAGAGCAAAGACAAGCACGAGCTGATGTATTTGGGCGGAATGTATGAAACCTGGTTTCTCGAATATGCATCGTATGTTATTCTCGAAAGGGCAGTGCCTTATGTGAACGATGGCTTGAAGCCTGTACAGCGTCGCATAATGCACGCCATGAAAGAAATGGACGACGGACGTTTCAATAAGGTAGCAAACATAATTGGACAAACCATGCAGTATCACCCTCACGGCGATGCTTCAATAGGCGATGCCCTTGTGCAGCTGGGGCAAAAGGATCTGTTGGTTGAAACTCAGGGAAACTGGGGAAATATTCACACCGGCGACGGGTCGGCTGCTCCGCGTTACATCGAAGCTCGCCTGTCGAAATTTGCTCTCGATGTGGTATTCAATACAAAAACCACTCAATGGCAACTAGCCTACGATGGTCGTAAGAAGGAACCTGTAACATTGCCCGTAAAATTTCCTTTGCTGCTTACACAAGGTGTTGAAGGTATTGCAGTAGGACTTTCAGCAAAAATTCTCCCTCATAATTTTAACGAACTTATCGATGCCGTAATTCTAATTCTGAAAGGAAAACCATTCGAAATATTTCCCGATTTTCCCACAGGTGGAATGATCGACGTTTCGAAATACAACGATGGAATAAGGGGAGGAAATGTTCGGATACGATCAAAAATTGAAAAAATTGACAACAAAACACTGTGCATAAACGAGATTCCTTTTGGGAAAAACACGAATACAATCATTGAGTCGATTATTAAAGCCAACGATAAAGGCAAAATAAAAATCAAAAAAATCGACGACAATACTTCCGATAAAGTTGAAATTCTTATTCATCTGGCTCCGGGTATTTCAAGCGACAAAACCATTGATGCATTATACGCTTTCACCGACTGTGAAATTTCACTTTCGCCCAATGCCTGTATTATTGAAAACGATAAGCCACATTTTATTGGTGTTAGCGAAATACTCAGAAAGAATGCTAATCAAACAGTTTCTCTACTGAAACTTGAACTCGAAATCCGTAAGAGCGAACTCGAGGAGCAATGGCATTACTCATCACTCGAAAAAATATTCATCGAAGAACGAATATATAAAGACAAGAAATTTGAAGACAGCCAGAACATGGACGAGGCCGTGGCACACATCGACCATCGGCTTGAACCCTGGAAGCCTAAGCTGAATCGTGAGGTAACCCGCGACGATATACTCAAGTTGATGGAGATTAAAATGGCGCGCATCCTAAAATTCAATACCGATAAAGCCAATAGCCATATTCAATCAATTGAAGACGAAATTGCGGAGATTATTCATAATATAGAAAACATAATTCCCTATACCATCGCATATTTCCATCGCATTAAAAGTAAATACGGGAAAGGGCGCGAGCGAAAAACCGAAATTAGAAATTTCGAAAATATTGTAGCCACAAAAGTGGTAGTTGCCAATGAAAAGCTTTATGTAGATAGGGAAGAAGGCTTTATGGGAACCGCGCTCAAAAAGAGCGAATACGTATGCGACTGTTCCGACATCGACGACATTATCGTTTTCCGCCGCGACGGTACTTATTTTGTAACTAAAGTTTCAGAAAAAGCTTTTATAGGGAAGAATCCTATGCATTTAGCGGTGTTCAAAAAGAACGATAAGCGAACTATTTATAACCTGATTTACCGCGACGGCCGTGCAGGAGATACTTTCATGAAACGCTTTGCGGTTACAGGTGTTACCCGCGACAAGGAATACGACATGACAAAAGGCACTCAGGGTACACGCATTTTATATTTCAGTGCAAACCCCAACGGCGAGTCGGAAGTGCTGCGTGTTACACTAAAGCCCAAACCCCGACTGAAAAAACTCATTTTCGATATCGATATGGGAGAGTTGGCTGTGAAGGGGCGTAGTTCAATGGGGAATCAGGTAACCAAAAACGACGTTCACAAAATTACGCTCAAAGAAAAAGGTGCTTCAACACTAGGTGGACGGAAGATTTATTTCGATACCGATGTGAATCGCCTCAATGCCGATAAACGCGGCAATTTTTTGGGTGAATTCCAAGGCGATGATCGTATTTTGCTAATCCGAAAATCGGGTGAGTTTGAACTTTACAACTTCGATCTTACAAACCATTTCCCCGACGATATACTTGTAATTGAAAAATTCAAACCGGGAAGAACGCTCAGTGTAGTGTACTTCGATAGCGAACAGGAATTGTACTATGTGAAGCGTTTTCAAATCGACGACGATATTCCCACCAATAAATCGCAGAACTTTATTGGCGAAAATGCAAATAATAAATTAATCAGTATTACCTGGGTACATTATCCAAGACTCGAAATTGAATTTGGTGGCAAAAACATTGAACGCGAAAACGAAATCATTGAAGTAGCCGAATTTATAGGAATTAAATCGTTCAAAGCTAAAGGAAAAAGGCTCTCAAACTTCGACGTGAAAAACGTGAAAGAAATAGAACCGGTAGTGAAAGATGAAGACGACGCGCTACCTCCTTTAGAAGAGGATAATGCACAAAACAACTTCGACGATATACCGTTTGAAGTCGACAGAGGTAAAAGCAAGGAAGACGATGAAGACGACAAAGGTCAAATGTCGCTTTTTGATTAAAACTTAATTCTTATAGCACTTATGAGAAT
Source organism: Prolixibacteraceae bacterium (assembly GCA_007116765.1). Taxonomy (GTDB): domain Bacteria; phylum Bacteroidota; class Bacteroidia; order Bacteroidales; family Prolixibacteraceae; genus Roseimarinus. Next base: position 6,900 of record SKHV01000496.1, read on the forward strand.
CTACCTTATCGGATATATGGGAAGCGGAAAATCGACCATGGGACGTGGACTGGCTAAAAACCTCGGCCTATCGTTTGTCGATATGGATCAATACATCGAAAAACGGAATTTTAAAACCATTCCTCAGATTTTTGCCGACAGTGGAGAAGAAGGTTTTCGCCGCTTAGAGCAAAAAGCCCTCATAGAGCTTTCTGATTTTGAAAATATTATAATCGCAACTGGTGGTGGTGCTCCCTGCTTTTTCGAAAATATGAAATTGATTAAAAATACCGGAAAATCAATATATCTCAAAGCAACGCCTCGAATTTTGGCTCAACGATTAGTAGACTCTAAAGTTGAGCGTCCGCTTATCAAAGGGAAAAATTTTGAAGAGCTGACAGAATTTATTCATAATACACTTGCTCTGCGTGAAGAATGGTACGCTCAGGCCGATTTCATTCTTGAATTCGATACTGATTTGACTGACGAAGAAGTGCTGGTCAAATTCCATAAGGCTTTTGGTTTAAGCTAATTTAAAATATATTGTTTGTTTTGCTCTTAAAGAGACTGTGTAAAAAGTCTTTGCCAGGCCACTAAGACACAAAATCACTAAAGCAACACAAAGCATAATGTGCTCACAATTTTTTTTGGTGAAATCTTCGTGTCTTGGAGACTTTGTGGTAAATTTTATTTTCATGACTTTTAAATAGCCCCAATGTATAAAAGGTTGCACCTTAACTTTTTTCGCAGATTACGATAATATCGCAGATTTAATATCTGCGTTATCTGTGAGATTTGCGTGTAATTTTTCAAGCCACTTTTAGTGGCGATTCAAGACCACCTTCATTGAGGGTGGATTTTAATTTTTCTTGAAAAGAGAAAAAATTGCGCAAAAAAACGAAAAAAATACGCAATTGTCTCTCTTTTTTAGGCGCAATAGTCTTATTTTTGATATAGTTTTTGAAATCAACAGTACTTTTAACTACTAAATCAAAAAATATATGCGCTTAATTATTCAACCCGACTACGACTCCTTATCGAAATGGACTGCTACATACATTGCAAACAAAATTATAAATCACAATTCCTCTAAACCCTTTGTTTTGGGTTTACCAACCGGATCATCGCCTTTGGGAACCTATAACGAATTGATTGAACTAAATAGGCAGGGAACGATATCATTTAAAAACGTTGTTACTTTTAACATGGACGAATATGTTGGCCTGAATCAGGGACATACACAAAGCTACCATTCTTTTATGTGGGAAAACTTTTTCCGGCATATCGATATTCCTTTCGACAATACCAACATACCCGATGGCAGCGCGCTTAATATAGAAGAAGAATGCGCAATCTATGAAAAGAAAATTGAAAAGGCCGGTGGAATTGACCTTTTTCTGGGAGGTATTGGCCCCGATGGACACATTGCTTTTAATGAACCCGGTTCATCGCTCAGCTCACGTACACGTGTGAAAACACTAACCCACGATACAGTAGTAGCTAATTCACGCTTTTTCGATAACGACATCAATAAAGTACCCAAAACTGCTTTAACTGTTGGTGTAGGAACAATAATGGCGGCTAAAGAAGTACTCATAATTGTGAATGGACTAAATAAAGCCCGCGCCCTTCAGAAAGGCATTGAAGAGGGCATTAATCACATGTGGACCATTAGCGCACTGCAAATGCACCCAAAAGGTATTGTGGTTTGCGACGAACTGGCCACTTACGAATTGAAAGTAGGTACCTATAGGTATTTCAAAGATATTGAAAAAGAAAACCTTGAAGCCGGTTTGTAAAACTTAAAACGGGCTTATTCCTTTTTTCCATTTAATATTACAGCCTGAACTAGGTTGTTGTTCTTCATTTACAGCTTTGTCGAAAATAAGAGCATCAAGGGCTTCGCTTAAATCTTTCCCGCTAACCGGAATGTCGTTTTTGTGGCGCGAACTGTCAAATTGCCCACGGTATACCAGTTTTAAGTCTTTGTCGAACACAAAAAAGTCGGGTGTGCAGGCTGCTTTGTATGCTTTTGCTACCTGTTGTGTTTCATCGAATAAGTATGGAAAAGCAAAACCAAATCTTTCGGCTTGTTTTTTTAGTTTTTCGGGAGCATCGTCGGGGAAAGCATCTGCATCGTTAGCACTAATACCCACAAACGATATTCCTTTCGAAATGTATTTGTCCGATACTTTTGCCAATTGACTGTTTATGTGTTTAACATAAGGGCAGTGATTGCTTAGGAACATAACTACTGTAGCAATATCTGATTTTACATTGCTAAGAGCGAATTCTTTTCCTGAAATCACATCGGGGAGTTTAAAATCGGGTGCCCGGGTTCCCAGTTCAAGCATAGTTGAGAAAGTATGTACCATTGTATTTTATTTTTATGTTTCTATGTAATTTATAACGAAAACAAAGGTGTTCTGTTCATCGTTTTTGAGTTTATTCTCCATTTAAAGCCACAAAAAATCGCATTAGAGTGTAATTATTTCCAACATAATGCAACTGATCAATAAATTTGATGTCTCTTATATTTGAATTTAAAAAAAAGAATAAACTTTAAAATTGAAATAGTTATGAAAAATCTTTCTCTTCTAGTGTTATTTACCTTATTATCTGCTTTTTTGTTTGGACAACGCACAGTGAGCATTACTGATTATCACGAAAACGAAACAAAAGAAAAAGTAAACGATCGGCAAATTGAAACTGTGATGAGTTCATTTCAGTTAAAACGAATAAGTGGCTTTGGAGGACCCACCATGACATTTACTAATATTAATGGAGAATTTGTGACCATGATGGGTGGTGGCGGCGGAGTAATAATAAATAATCTTTTTGTTGGTGCTTATGGCGAAGGCATGACCCATTTCGTGAATACAGCAGAGCATCATAAGGTGCGAAATGTGAATTTCAGTCATGGTGGTTTCTGGTTTGGATACGAAATTGCTCCCCATAAGGTTGTCCATCCGGTTATTAGCTCACGTATTGGTTGGGGAAATGTAACGGGCAGAACTTACAGTTACAATCGTTATGTAAACAGCAATGTTTTTGTATTTGTGCCAACAATATCTGCCGAAATTAATTTTACACGTTTCTTTAAAATGAATATTGGTGCCGAGTATCGCCGCACATTTGGGGTTACCGGACTTGAAGATTTGCGTAACGATAATTTTTCAAATTTTGGAGTTTATACAAATTTCATTTTTGGATGGTTTTAAGCTGAATGTGTATACAATTATATTAGATATATGAAGTGGGCGATACTTTTCACCCGCTTTTTTTTAAGTGTTTTTCTTGTTTTGAAACAAAAGGGTAGCTTATTGTCATCATTTGTGCTGCTTGTAGCAGCTATTTCTTCATACTTTTATGCAAAATATCTAATCTTAATTATTGACAATAAGAAATAAGTTATGAAGAATCTATTATTGCTGACATTTTTTGCGCTTGCAGTATGTGCATTGCATGCTCGCGAATACAAAGTTGTATCGCCCGATAAACTGATAGAGTTAACCGTTAAAATCGACGATGAAATATCGTGGTCGGCCACTTACAATGGTAAAACTGCCGTTGAAAATGCTGTAATTGGTATGCAAATGACAAGCCGTAACCTTGGCGAATCGGCAAGGGTTTCGCGCACTTCAACCCGTGTTATCAACCAGGTTGTGGAACCTGTGGTGCCGCACAAATTCTCTAAAATACACGAACAGGCCAACGAACTCACCATCCGCTTTCGCGACAACTTCAACCTAATATTCAGGGCTTATAACGATGGGGTAGCTTATCGCTTTGTGGATACCGGCAAGTACGATACTGAAGTTTACCATGAGCGCATGGATTTGAATTTTCCCACCGGTACGATTTCATACTTCCCCGAAGAGGAATCAATGTATTCGCACAACGAACGTTTTTTCCTGAAAAAAGATTTGCTCGAATTGGATGAAAACGATTTTTGCAGCATGCCCGTGCTTTTTAAAACCAACAAGGGCATAAACGTGCTTTTTAACGAAACGGCCGTACATGATTATCCGCGCATGTTCATGAAAGGTGGAGAGGGTACGCTCATGCAAACCCAATTTCCTAAATATGTACTCGAAGCGGTTGCCAATGTAAACGACAGCCCCGACCGGAACGAAATAATCACAAAAGAAGCCGATTATATTGCAAAAGTTGAAGGAAGAAGAGACTACCCATGGCGTGTTTTCATTATTGGCAATTCCGATGCTGTTTTGGTCGAAAGTAAGCTTAACTTCTTACTGGCCGAGCCCAATGTAATTGAAAACCCACAATGGATTAAGCCCGGCAAAGTAGCGTGGGACTGGTACAATGCCAATAATATTTATGGTGTCGATTTTGAATCGGGGCTCAACACCGAAACCTACAAGTATTACATCGACTTTGCATCGGAAAATGGCATTGAATACGTAATTTTAGACGAAGGCTGGACCAAATCAACCACCGAAATTCTTGACTACAACCCCGATATCGATGTGCCGTGGCTCATTGAATATGCCAATTCGAAAAACGTAGATATTATTTTGTGGGTACTTTGGAAGCCGCTCGATGAGAATACAGTTGAGATACTCGAATTGTACAAAAAATGGGGTTCTGTAGGAATCAAGGTTGACTTTATGCAACGCTCCGACCAGTACATGGTAAACTCGTACGAACGCATCGCAAAAGAAGCTGCCCGCCTTGAAATGTTGGTGAATTACCACGGTTCGTTCCCGCCCGCCGGCTTGCACCGTAAATACCCCAACCTTATTAATTACGAAGCCGTTAAAGGCAGCGAAAACAACAAGTGGAGCGACGAAATTACCCCGCCTCACAACGTCACAATCCCTTATACACGCATGGCTGCCGGACCAATGGACTACACGCCCGGTGCCATGATTAACGCACGTGCTGCGAACTTTCATATTAGTCATGAGCGCCCCATGAGCCTGGGCACACGTTGTCATCAGGTGGCCATGTATGTAATATACGAAGCTCCCATGCAAATGATGTGCGAATCGCCTTCGACCTATCGTCGTGAGCAGGAAACCGTCGATTTCATTACTCAAATACCAACCGTGTGGGACGAAACAATTTTCATTGACGGGAAAGTGGGCGAATACATTGTGTTGGCACGCCGGTACAAGGATAAGTGGTACGTAGGCGCCATGACCGACTGGTCGGCCCGCGATTTTGAACTCGACCTTTCGTTCTTGCCAGCCGATGATTATACTATGGAAGTAATGAGCGACGGGGTAAATGCACACCGTTATGCACCGGATTATAAATATGAAATAAATGATGTATCTTCATCGTCGAAAGTAAATATTTCGATGGCGCCCGGCGGTGGCTGGGCAGCTATTATTTCTGTTAAATAATAAACTGCATTGCTATGCGAAAAAACAGATTTGTAATTTCCAGTGCTTACATAGCAGCACTTGGTGGTTTGCTTTTTGGTTTCGATACCGCGGTTATTTCTGGTGCCGAGCGTTCCATTCAGGAGCTTTTTCAGCTCGATGGTTTCTGGCACGGGTTTACCGTTGCCATTGCATTAATTGGAACTGTAATTGGTGCGCTAACAGCCGGTAAACCGGCCGATTTCTACGGTCGTAAAAAAGTGCTCATAGTGTTAGCTGCTTTGTTTGGAATTTCGGCCATTGGCAGTGCTTTGGCCACCAACTGGCATGCATTTCTGTTTTTTCGTTTTATTGGTGGCCTTGGTGTAGGTGCCTCGTCGGTTATTGGCCCCATGTACATTGCCGAAATTTCGCCGGCACGGTTCAGGGGCAGGCTGGTGGGTTTGTTCCAGCTTAACGTGGTAGCCGGTATTTTGCTCGCATTTTTATCGAATTATCTGGTAAACCAGTGGGTGAGCAACAGTGCATGGCGCTGGATGCTGGGGGTAGAAGCCTTGCCTGCCATTTTATTTCTTGTATTACTGTTTCGCATTCCACAAACCCCGCGCTGGTTGGTAATTCGCGGTCAATATACAGAAGCCCTGGATTTACTCCGCAGGCTGTCGTCCGATAATCCCAAAAATGAATTGGCAGAAATAAAGCAATCCGTAAATCAGGGTGTTAACGCAAACGCCGATGCACTTTTTTCGAAGCGCTATTTTGTGCCCATAATGCTCGCATTCTTGCTCGCATTTTTCAATCAAATGTCGGGCATAAATGCCATTATGTATTATGCACCACGTATTTTTGAAATGGCCGGTTTTGGTACGGGTTCGGCTTTATTGCAGTCGGTTTCCATTGGGCTTACCAACTTTATTTTCACACTGGTGGGTATGGCCATAATCGATAGGGTAGGGCGCAAAAAATTATTGCTTACCGGAGCCTTGGGTACGGCATTTTTCCTCGCAATGGTGGCAAGCATATTGTTTAGGCAGTCTGCCGAAAACAGTTGGATGGTCATTTACCTTGTAGGATTCATCGCGTTTTTTGCCTTATCGCAGGGAGCGGTTATTTGGGTGTTCATTTCCGAAATATTTCCCAACAGGGTACGAGCCAAGGGACAGGCCTTTGGTAGTTTTACCCATTGGTTTATGGCCGCTCTCGTGTCGTGGGTATTTCCTGTAATTGCGCAGTCAGGAGATAACGGAGGGGGAGTGGCATTTGTTATATTTGCCGTTTTTATGGTGCTGCAATTTTTTGTTGTGTGGCGTTTTTTCCCCGAAACCAAAGGAAAATCGCTCGAAGAGATAGAGAAAGATATGTGCTTTTCAAAATAATCTAAAAGGAACAGAAAAGTGAAGAAACTCTTAGCTTTTGGCGAAGTGCTTTTCGATATAATTGAAGGCGAAGCATTTTTGGGTGGTGCTCCTTTTAATGTGGCTGCACACTTTGCCCGCCACAATAATTCCGCATCATTAATTAGTGCCGTTGGAAACGATGAGCTCGGAAAAAAGGTGCTGAAAGAAGCACAAAATTATCGAGTGGAAACTTCATTTATTCAGAGTATTCATGATTTTGAAACCGGGAAAGTAGAAGTGCGGCTCAAAAACGGGCAGCCCGATTATACAATACTAGAGCCCGTAGCATGGGATTTTATTTCGTTGGATAGCCTGCAAACCAGAGCAATAAGAGAAGTGGAGTGGGACTGTTTCTGTTTTGGCTTGCTGGCTCAGCGAAATGCTGTAAGTGAAAAAACCTTGCATGAAATATTTGATAACATCGATTTCGGTATGGTTTTTTTCGACATCAACCTGCGCAAAAACTTTTTCACACAGTCTAAAATTGAATATTCGCTGCAAAAATGCAATATTCTGAAACTGAATGTCGATGAAGTCAATTTTTTATCATCTCTTTTATTTTACGAAAATTTAAGCCGGGAACGCTTTTCGGAATTGGTTTCAGTAAAATACAATATTGACATTGTAGTTGTGACCATGGGCGAAAAAGGAGCCATGCTATACCAAAACGGGGAAGTTTTTTCTGCAGCAGCACCAAAGATTGAAGTGACCGATGCGGTTGGTGCGGGCGACAGCTTTTCGGCTGCATTTTTAAATGAGTATTTAGAAAGCGAGAACAGTAAACTCGCACTGCAAAAAGCTTGTGAGCTGGGAGCTTTTGTGGCATCGAAAAGAGGTGCTCTTCCCCGATATAATTTTTAATTTGCTGATTTTTATCCTTTGGACTTCTGCCAAAAAACCTATTTTTGAAGAATTATTAACCCGAAAATAATTTTTCATGAAGCGGATTTATACTTTTTTGTTTGTCTTTTTCCTTTTAACCGGTTCACTGTTTGCCCGCGAGGGTATGTGGATACCCACTTTGCTCAATAAAAATATCGATGAAATGCAGCAAATGGGATTTCAGTTGTCTGTCGAAGATATTTACAGTATAAACCAGTCAAGCATGAAAGATGCCATCGTGTTTTTTGGCAGGGGCTGTACCGGAGAACTTATTTCGCCCGACGGTTTGATGATAACCAATCACCATTGCGGTTTCGGACAAATTCAGCAACACAGCTCACTTGAAAACGACTATCTCACCGATGGTTTTTGGGCAATGAACCGCGATGAAGAACTCCTGAACGAAGGTCTTTCAGTTACTTTTTTGCTTGAAATGCGCGATGTTACCGACCAAGTATTGGAAGGATCCTGCATGCTCGAAACCGATGAAGAAGTTCAGGATTTAATCAGGGCCAATATTTCCCAAATTACAAGCAATGCCATCGAAGACACTCACTACAATGCCGAAATAAAACCGATTTTCCATGGCAATCAATACTATTTATACTTAACAGAAAAGTTTACGGATGTTCGTTTGGTGGGTGCTCCTCCATCGGCAATTGGCAAATTTGGCGGCGATACCGATAACTGGATGTGGCCCCGCCATACGGGCGATTTTGCATTATTTAGAATTTATGCCGACAAGGATAACAAGCCGGCCGATTATTCGCTCGACAATGTGCCTTATAAGCCCCGTCACTACTTTCCGATAAATATCAGCGGTGTAAATGAAGGCGATTTTACCATGGTGTTTGGTTATCCCGGTTCTACCCAACAATATTTGTATTCCGATGCGGTAAGGCTTTTGCTCGAAATGCAATACCCCGACGGGATTGCCATTCGCGATGTGAAACTCGATATAATGCGTGAAGCCATGGAGGCCGACCGCCAAACCCGCATACAATATGCCGCTAAATATGCTTCGACCAGTAATGCATGGAAAAAATGGGACGGCGAAATACGCGGACTTCGAAGGCTCAATGCCGTGAATGTGAAAATAGATGAAGAAAAAGAATTTGCACAATGGGTGGCTCAGAATGAAGAACGAAAAGAAAAATACGGGGGTATTTTATCGGCTTTTGACTCACTTTACAAGCAAATTGAACCATACCGGCAAGCTAAATTGTATTTCGAAGAAACAATTATGCGCGGAACCGATGCTTATCGCTTGTATAGCTTTTACGGCCGAACGGTCAACGACCATTCCGGATTCGATACCGATGCCATTGAGCGTTTCAACGAAAATCATTTTAAAGATTACCGCTTCGACTTAGACCGCGATGTTTTTGTTGCTTTGGTGCAAAAACTGTATAACGATATCGATGAACGCTTCCTGCCCGATGTATTGCTTAATTTGATGTCGAAAAGAAACCCCATGGAGGCTCTTGACAAAATCTACTCCAATTCGATACTTACCCATGCCGTTGAATTAGAGAAAACCTTGCATGATGCAAGCAGGGAGAAGCTTAAAAAACAGCTTGAACGCGATGATTTGTACCGGTTTTATGCTGAAATGATTGATGCTTATTATCAAAACCTGATGCCGCGTTATAGTGAATTGTCGGGACTGATTGACAAAACACAAAAAAAATATATGGCCGCATTGCTTGAAATGCATTCCGGCGAAATGCTTTACCCCGATGCCAACCTGACACTGAGGGTATCGTACGGACAGGTAGAAGGTTATGAGCCTGCTAACGGAGTTTATTACCGCCACTATACCACCCTCGAAGGAATTATGCAAAAGGATAATCCCGAAATTTATGATTACAATGTACCCGAAAGGCTCAGGGAACTTTATTCTGAAGGCAATTATGGAGAATATGCTAAAAATAATGGCGA